>JAFAVZ010000218.1 GCA_019242175.1 Acidobacteriota bacterium | reverse complement strand
ATGCCTTCGATGTACGCGATGCGCTTGCCGTCTGGCGACCAGTGCGGCAGCGCGATCTGCAACGACGGCTTGTAGATCGGCTGCATCGTCCCTTTCGCGATGTCGGCGACGAAGAGCTGCGCGATCCACCAGTTGTTCGTGCCCGAGCCGGGCGACGACGTCGTCACGAGACGCGTGCCGTCAGGCGACCAGTCGTATTCATAGATGTACATGCCGCTCGGCGTGATCTTCTTCATCGCGCCGTTCGCGACGTCGACGATGACGACGCGTTGCTCTTCGACGACGTCTTCGATGACGCCGATCTTGCGCGCGGTCGCCACGAGCGCGCCCGCTTCGCGGCTGCTCTCGAAGAGGAGGAACGCGATGCGTTTGCCGTCCGGCGACCAGCGGATCGAGTCCGGCGAGCCATCGACGGTCGCGATCGCCTTCCCGTCGATCATCAGCTTCCGCTTCTCGAACCACGCGACGCGCTTCGAGTCGGGCGAGAACGCGAAGTTGCGGACCTCGTTCGACGCGACCTGCTTGCCGTCGACCCACAGTCCGCCGTCGCGCACCGACCACGCGATACGCGCGCCGTCCGGCGAGATGGCCGTGCCGTGGAACTGCCGCACCGCCATCAGTCTGTCGAGCAAATCCTCAGCGACAGCAAGCGGCGCGACGATGACGAGCAGAAGGAGAAGGGGGAAGGCGATTCTGCGCATGTCGGCGGGGCAGCTTAGCAAAGACTAGGGGGATGCGACTTCCAATCGCTCCGCGGCGCGTTGCATGCCGTCGAGTGCATCCCTGAGCCGTTCCGTGCCGCGGATCGTGGGCGGTGGGGCGGCGGCAGGCGGCGTGCCGGCGGCGATCGCGTAGAGCACTGTTCCGGCGTGCGCGGTCAGCGGGCGGATGCGGAAACGTTCGGGCGCCGACGACGCGAGCGCGGACAGCGCGAGCGCGAAGCGGCGGGCCTGCGTCAGCAGCGACATCAGCCCCTCGGTCTCCGCGGGCGGAGCATCGCCGAGCAGCCGTTGCAGAGAAGCCTCGGCATTCTCGAGTGCGACGTGGAACGCGCGGCGCGCGCCGCCGACGAGCGCGTCGTCGCACTCCCCCACGCACCGCGCGTATTCGGCGAGCGCGCGCAGCGCCTCGGCAAGCTCGTCGCGGACGAGGCCGCGTTCGGACGCGGGCCAGAGCAGCCACGCGGCGAGATACGCGAGCGCGGCGCCGGCGAACGTGTTGCCGACGCGCAGCCACACGAGATGCCAATCCGTCGCGTTCACTTCCGCGAGGAGGATGAACGTCGGCGTGAGAAACAGCGAGTAGAGCGTGTAGTTCAGCGGCAGCAGCGCGACGGTGCACGCCGCACCGATGAAGATCAGCGCAATCATCTGCGCGTGCGAGTGGACGAGCGCGAGCAGCAGCGCCGCGATCAAACCGCCGCCGACCGTGCCGCCGACGCGTTGCAGTCCTTTTTGAAACGTCGACGACGTGTACGGCTGGAGCACGATGATGACGGAGAGCGTCAGCCAGTAGCCGCGTTCGATGTGCATCCCGGCCGTGATCGCCACCGCCGCCGCGGATGCGAGCGCGACGCGCAGCGCGTGGCGAAGGATCACGGAGCTCCACGTGAGATTGCGCGCGACGTCGCGGAGATCGAGCGGCGCGGCGATCTCGCGTCCTTCATTCAACTCGCGTACGGCATCGCGCAACTCCTGGTCGGCGTCGACCAACTCATCGACGCGTTCGTTCTCGATCGCGTTTGCCACCGACTCGAGGCCGGGAGGCGGCGGCGCATCGGACGAGCGAATCCGATCGGCGTGATCGGCGAGCACGAGCAGACGTTCGCCGCGCACCGACTCGGCATTCTGGCCGCGGCGTAAGGCGGCGAGCGTCATCCGCGCCTCGAGGATCGCTTGCTGCGCGGCGTCGCGATCGCCGACGGCGAGCGCGCGGAACGCGCGAGCAACGGCCGCGCGAGCAGGACGGTACGGTCGGTTCGGCGCGCTGAGCACCGCGAGCAGGATCGCGAAGATGCCGCCGGCGACGACCGCAGCGGGGCGAAGCAGCAAGTCCATCGCGTGCGGCGCCGGGTACGCGATCGACACGATGTACGTCGCCATCGACACGATGCCGGCGCCGACCGCCGCCGGCCCCCAACTTCGCGCAAGGCCGGCGAGGATCGCGACGAGCGCCATGCCGACGACCGCGCTCCACTGCTTCCGTCCCGCCAATGCGCCGAGGAAGACGGCGACGGCGCCGAAGACGAGCGAGAACAGCATGGCTCGCGCACGCACGCGCCAAGGTCCGCCTTTGTCGCCGAGGGAGGTGTTGAAGCCGGAGAGACCCATCCACAGTGCTTCCGACCAGCCGAGCGACGCACCGACGACGATCGGCACCACCGTCGCCACCGCCGCGCGCAAGCCCGCCGCATACGCGGGGCGTACGCCGGTGACTTGCATGACGCGGAAGAGATCGCTGCGGTACGGACGCACGGGCGAAGTCTGATGCAAAACGCGGGCGCCGCGCGGCGGGTGTTAGCATCCGGCGCTCTCATGCACGTCCGCAAGTCGTTAGGCGTCCTCCAGACGCTGTTCGTCAACGCGGTCTCCATCGCCGGCGTGTTCGGCGCCGGATGGCCGATCGGGACCGCGATCGCTCTCTACTGGGCGGAGAACGTCTTGCGCAGCCTCCTCCTTCTTTTCGAGACGAAACGCGTCTCGGCCACCGGCGGTGAAGAAATCACGACGCCGTTTCTCCGGTTCGCGTTTCTCTTCCAGGGCGCCCACCTCGTCTTCCTCGCCGTCCTCCTCGGTCTGATCGTGCCGAAGCACGCACCCGACGCGCGCTTCGAGTGGCAATCCTTCGAGATCGGCGTCGCGATCATCGCCGTGCTGCTGCTGGTCGACCTCGTCTTCTGGTTCGTCGACGCGCAGAGCCGCACTCCGGCGATGGTGAAACGCGCGGGGGACGCGTTCGCGCGACGCATCGTCGTGGTGCATCTCACGATCGTCATCGGCGTGTTCGGCGTGGTCCTCTTCGGGAACATCACCGCGTTCTTCGCGGCGTTCGCGTTGCTCAAGATCCTCGCGGACATTCGCGGCGAGTTAAGAAGCGCTTAGCAAAGGCGCGGAGAGATCTCGCAGAGCGAGCGATCTTTTCGGATCTCGCTAGCAATCTCTTAGCAATCCCGCACGCGCCGGCGTCCTATCCGCTGGAACAGGCGTACGTGCCGCAGCCGGATCGGATCGCCGCGGCGGTGCGGTCGCAGATTTGATGACGTAGGGCCGGCTCTCCAGCCGGCCCAATATCGACGCTGGGCCGGCTGGAGAGCCGGCCCTACATTTTTCCAGCAGCGAAGACTGTGAAGCACCCTGCCTTCAAGCGCGGGTGTCATCCCGAGCGAAGCGAAGGATCCGTACCTTTCAGGCGCGGCGCAAGATCGGTACGGATCCTTCGCCGTCTTCGCGACTCAGGATGACACGCGGTCGATGCGGTCCAGCAGCGAAGTCGCGCGCCAGCGTTCGGCGGACTGCAGCTCTTCGAGCACTGCCGCGGCGCGGCGCGCCTGTTCGTTCGCGAGATCGGCGTCGCCGCGCAGCAGCGCGACGTGCGCCAGTTCGAGCATCGCCAGCGCTGATCCTTCCCGATTCCCGAGATCCTCGGCGATCCGGCGCGCGGTCGTTGCATTTTGCTGCGCGTGCAGCAGCTCGCCGCGCAGGATGTTCAGGCGCGCGACGTCGATGAGGATGCGGAACTCGTCGTCGCGATCGCCGATCGTGCGGATCATCTGCAGCGAGCGGTCGAGCTGCGACTGCGCATCGTCGAGACGGCCGGTCTCGTAGAACGCGCGACCGAGGAGCCAGAGGCATTCGGCTTCGCAATGGGCGTCGCCGATCACCTTCAGCTGCTCGATCGCGCGGCGGAAGAACGACATCGCCTCGTCGTGAAAGCCTTGCGCGAGGCGGGCCTGGCCGATGCCCATGTTCGCCTTCGCCTCGCCGTTCGCGTCGCCGGTCGTGACGGAATCCTCGCGCGCGCGGATCGCGAGGCGGATCGCCTCGTCGTAATTGCCGCGAGAGAGGTGCGTCCAGTGCAGACGGCGGAGGAGGAGCGCGCGTTCGCGGACGTCGCCGGCGCGGTCGTAATACTCGAGCGCGTCCTCCAGCAGCTCCGCTCCCTCGGCGAAGCGGCCGCGCAACGCCATGGCCCAGCCGAGGATGCCTTCGGCCATGGCGTTGACGTCTTCGGAGGCGCTGTAGCCGCGGAGCCGCGTGACGAGCGTCCAGGCGCGCTCGTAGTTGCCGACCGCGGCCTCGACGATCGCGAGCTGGGCCATCGTCTGAGCCATCGCCGGCGTGTCTTCCACACGTCGAAACAGATCGATCGCCTCGGTGAGCAAGGTGCGCGCGTTGGCGTAGTCGCTTGCGGCGATCTCGGCGAGGCCCTGGATGAAGACGGCGCGGGCGAGGACGCGCGAGTCGTCGCTGGACGTCGCCAACGCGACGGCGCGCTCGGCGATCGATTGCGCGTCGCGGATGCGTCCCACCGCGCGCCACGTTTCGGCGAGCGCGATGAAGAGCTCCGCGCGCTCGGAGTCATTGAGGCGTTCTTCGCTTTCCTCGAGTGCGCGAGCGGCTTCGTCGGCGCGCTCGATCAACGCGAGCGCCTTGCGCCATTCCGATCGCAGGCTCGCCGTACGCCACGCGCTCAAGCCCGCTTCGAACGAACGCCGCGCATTGCCCGCCGCGCGATAGTGCGCCACGAGCGCCTCGGCGATGCGATCGCGTTCGTCGGCGTAGATGATCTCGATCGCCTCCGCGGCGCGGACGTGCAACGCGCGGCGTCGATGCGGCGGAATCGAGTCGTAGACGACGTGGCGAAGAATCGAGTGCTGGAAGCGGCAGTCTTCGCCCGGCGTGAGACCTTGAATGGAAAGCACGCCGGCGCGCAGCCCTTCGCTCAGCATCTCTTCGACCGATTCCTCGTCTTCGCCGGCGAGCGTGCACAGCGTGCGGACGCGGAACTCGTCGCCGAGCACGGAAGCAAGTTCGAGCAATGCGCGGACGCGATCGGAGAGGCGATCGACCTTCGCCCGCGCGGCGGTGACGAGCGTCTCCGGCAACGCGAGGTTCTTGATCCCCTTCCAGATCCAACGCTTCTTCGCCTCGTCAGGAACGACCGCGCCGGCGGCGACGAGGAGGCGCAACGTCTCGACGAGAAAGTACGGATTGCCGTTCGTGAGGCGGTAGAGCGACTCGACGTCGCGGCGCGGGATGTCTGCGCTGCGGCGCATACCGAAAATCGAGCCGATGACTTCGAGGCATTCGTTCTGATCGAGCGGCTCGAGGCGGAGCGTCGTGTAGGCGCGGCCGGCAGCGTGCTCTTCGAGCCAACGGCGCACCGGATCGTCGTCGCGTTCCGCCTCGTTCGCGCGCACGACCATGATCAGCATCAGCCGCTCGGAATGGAGCATGCGCATCAGACACGCGACGACGTCGAGGCTGGCCGGATCGGCCCATTGCCAGTCGTCGAGGATCATGACGACGGGGCGTTTGCGGCTCAACGCGAGCCAGCAACGGCAGATCGGGATGACGAAGCGGTATTGATCGCCGACCGCGCCGGGGCTGGTCGCTCGCTCGACGCCGAAGAGGCCGGCCGGCAACCGGACGCCGGTCGCTTCTTCGATCACGTCGCGCAACGACTCCCCTTCCGCGTTGCGGCCGATCGCGTCGCGCAGCAGATCGATGAAGACCTGGTACGGCGCGAGGCGCGCGCCGCGGTAGTCGAAGAAGCGGCCGTAGACGGAGATCGTCTCCTGCTCCAGCGTCCAGCGGCGGAAGTGGCGGATGAGCTGCGTCTTGCCGATGCCCGCATCGCCGGTGAGCACGACCGGCCGCGGGTTCCCTTCCAGTGCGCTCTTCAGCTCCGCGCGCAGCGTGAGCATCTCCGCGTCGCGCGCGGCGAGCCGGTCGTAGTTCGGGATCAGCTCGTTCGATGGCGCGGGCGGGATCGGCGCGACCGTGGTGGCAGGCGGCGGCGTGTGAGCGCGGTTGACCGGCGCGATGAAGCGGTAGCCGCGGCTGTGATACGTCGCGATGAACTTCGAGCGCTCGGCGTCGTCGCCGATCACGCGACGGATCTGGGACACGGCTTTCTTCAGGACGCCATCGGTCGTGAAGACGTCGGCCCAGATCTCTTCGAGGATCTCTTCCTTGGTGAGGACGCGGTCGTGATGCTCGACGAGATAGCGCAGCACGCGGACGGCGCGCGGCTCGAGCGGCATGACGTCCGCCCCGCGATAGAGAAGGTCGACCCCCGGTGGCAAATGAAAGGCGTCGAACCGCAGCGTCGGGCCATCCGATCGCGACATAGTTTGCTGAAGCGGCGGATTATAGCCGTCAGGGTGTCATTCTGAGCGGGGACGGCCCGCTGCGCTGACCAAAACGTAGGGCCGGCTCTCCAGCCGGCCCCATGAACCATGGCCGCGGCAGGCGTCGCCCGCCGCATCATTCCTGACTGCGGCCGGCTGAGAGCCGGCCCTACATGCAGCGCAGCGCCTGAAAGGTACGGATCCTTCGCTTCGCTCAGGATGACACTGATCTATTGATCCGCGATGCGGAGGAGCGGGAAGACGAGGTTCTGCACGGGCATCTGGGGCACGCCGGAATCCTCGGCCTGCTCGACCGGGACCAGGCTGACCATCAGCGCCGGCGCATAACCGCGAGCGGCCGCATCATCCGACTCCCCTTCCCGTTCTTCGGAAGCGTGGGAGTCGCCGAGGAGGCTCGTGTCGGCGTAGACGATCTGGGAGACGATTTTCGACAGCGAGCCGCAACGCGCCGCGGGGAGCACTTCGTCGTAGATCGAGCGGAGCACATCGTCGCGCGTGAGCGTCTGGCTCGCGTCGAGACCGCGGGCGATGGCGAAGTCCGGCCAACGGACGTGCATGCGAGCAATCTGGCCGCGTGCGTCGACGGCGACATGAAGGCGCGAGAACGCGACCGGCGTCCCATCCACGAACCGCTGGAACCGCACGTGCCCCTCGGCCTTGAAGGACTCGGCGCCCGGCTCGCGCGGATCGGTGTTGACGGTGGTCGCCTTGAGGTAACGGAAGGCGGGCGCGCCGAGCTCCGAGCTCGGGACGCCGAACGCCTCGACGGCGCGGCGCGCGAGATCGATGGTCGCCGCGGCAGGAATGGTCGTGGCGTGCTTGTCGGCCGAGCGGTCGCGATTCGTGTAGATCACGCTTCCGCGCGTGAGGTTGATGCGCAGGCCGGAGCCTTGCGCGCTGGAGTAGATGCAACGGTAGTTCGGATCGCCGCCGCGGAACTCGTCGCAGCATCCCGGCGCGAGCGTATCGCCGACGAGGCGCGCCGCGGCGGCGGGGTTGAACGCGTCGCTGAGCTGCGCTGGCGCGACCTGCGGCGCGAGCAGACGGCGCATCACGTCGACGTTGCCGACTTCGGCGGGCATCGCGCGGCGGATCAGTTGTTCGGTCTCGTCGCACGACTGTGCGGAGGCGACGAGCGGCGTGGCGAGGGCGAGGGCGAGGGCAATGAGTGCGAGTCTCTTCATGATGTTCATGGCGTCACCTCCTCTTCATTTCTTCGGGTCGTTGGGATCGTCGAACGGATCGTCGCCGACCGGATCGCAGTCGTCGTAGTACTGATAGGCGACGGCGCCGCTGCCGCTCGGGTCGTTGAAGATGGCGTTGTAGCGCTCGGAGAAGAGCCGGATCTTCGCGTCGGCCTTGCTGTTGCTGACCGTGAACGCGACCGGGCACTGGTCGCCGACCGCGCCGTTCTTGTAAGTGATGTCGGTGTCGTACAGGTTGTCGGTCCAGGCGTCGGCGATGGACACCCAGTGCGCGTCGTCGGCGAAGTCTTCGTAGTCGCCGACGCGGCCGGAGCTGATGGCCATCACGCCGTGGAAGCCGTCCGCCTGATGCAGACGCGCGCCGGTCGTCGGCGAGTCGACGTCGGCGAACATCTTCCGCGTCCAGTTCAGGTTGTCGTCGTCCATGCTGTTGCAGGACGAGAGGTGGAGAAACTCGAGGTCGGCGTCGCCGACGAACATCTGGTCCGTCGAAGCTCCCTCGGCCGCCTGGATGAAGCAGTCGCTGCCCGTCTGGACCTGGGTCAGGCCGCCCCAGTGATGGCTGATGTCCGTGCCGTGCAACGCCATCATCACTGCGTCGGCATCGTCCTGATGCTTGTAGTCCTCACACGGCGAGAAGCCGCTGTCGGGATCGCAGAAGATCTTCCGGGAGAGGTTGTTGTTGATCCACGTTCCGTCCTTGAAGAAGACCGGCCCGCTGGTGACTTGGTTGTACCAGCCGAGCGTCATGTCGTCCCACGCGGAGACGTCGTTGCCTTTGCACGTACCGGACGACGGCCAGTTGGTGATCGCGTAGAGCTTCGCCTCGCGATTCTTCGCGTGCGCAGCTACGGTCAGTAGAGAGACGACGAAGAGAACAACGAGGATGGGGATGGATGGTCTGGGTCTCACGTCACATTTCTCCTTCTCGATTCGGTTTTTGGGGAACCCGAGGAGAAATGTGGATTTCGACCCGAAAAAGGGTCTGACGATCAGGTGACCCTTTAGTGACGCTGAGGTCGGCTACGCGAAGAAATGTAGGGACCGGCTTTAGCCGGTCCTGGAGCAAGGAAACGTGAGAATGTGGAACCCGGCTTCAGCGGTCCGGGGGCAGGGGAACGTGTTCGAGACAGGGAACGTGGGAACCGGCTTCAGCCGGTTCCGGGACGGGGAACGCGGGAACCGGCTTCAGCCGGTTCCGGGACGGGGAACGTGGGAACCGGCTTCAGCCGGTTCCGGGACGGGCTGAAGCCCGTCCCCACGTTTTTCATGTCAGCCGTCACCCTCTGCGGATCGCGCGTACCCGGCCCGGTGCCGCGGCCGGCGCCGTGCCCTGCACGTTCAGTGCGCCGGTGAGCATCGCCGTCTCGTTGCCGCTCGTGACCGAGATCACCGCGGAGCCGGAGACCACGTTCTTGTCGACGCTATACATCGCGTAGACGTAGTTGCCGGCGTACTTGAAGTCGGATAGGCGGCGTACGCCGGGGTTCAGGACCTCGAACGTCGTCATGCCGCTCGTGAAGCCGTCGCCGCCGATCGCGATGTTGATCGAGTCGCCGGCCTTCAGCATCGCCGGCGAGGCGCCGAGGGAGAACTCGGTGCGACCCGAGGGCGAGACGCCGATCCATTTTGGGTTCAGGCGCGCCGAGCCGGCGCTGTTCACCACGAGATTGCCGTAGATCTTGCCGCTCTCCACGTGCATCTTCCCGCCGAAGAACTCCGTCGGGAACGAGACGACCTGCGCGTTGCGCCACACCCCGTCGAGGTTGCGCGGATCGACCGGGCCGTCGAGCGGCTCGGCGTACAGCCGGTAGTTCCCTTCCGGAACCGGCTGGAGGGTGAAGTCGCCGTTGCTGTTCGTGAGTGCGGTCGCGACCGGCTCGCCGTCGTCGTTCAGCGCGACGACCTGCGCGGCGAAGATCGCCCCGCCGTCGCCCATGACGCGGCCCTGCAGCGTGCCGCCCATCTCATCCATCGACATCTTCGGATAGATCGCCGAGATCGCGATCGAGTCGTCGCTGGCCAGAGCCGGCGGCGCGTTCTTGCTGATCCAGGGATACATCACGGAGGAGAGCACCGCGGAGTGATCGAGGCCGAGGAGATGGCCGATCTCGTGCTCCAGCGCGAGCTGGATGTTGTAGTCGGAGCGCATCATCGACGTGTCGATCTGGATGTCCGCCTCGCGCATCTGGCCGGTCGGGATGTCGTACCAGTTCGTCGTCGCCGCCACGAAGCCCTGATTCTTGAAGAGGTCGTCCATCAGGGTGACACTGTTCTGCCCGTTCGGTCCCGGCTGGAGGTTGTCGCCGACGCCGAGGGGACGGAAGGAGATGTCGGCGTCCGGAACGTTCGACCAGGCATCGAACGCCCGGTTGACGATCGTCTCGGCGCCGCTGAAGGCGGTGGCCACGCGCCGGTCGATCATGTACGAGATCGGAAACGCGCTCTTCGCCCAGTAGATGGGCGTCGGCGAACCGGACATCGGGTACGTCAGACGCGTAGCCGCGAACGTCGGCGCGGCGGCGGCGAGGAGCAGCGCAACGAGGGCGAATTTTTGGCGCATGGCTGAGGGCGGGAAGTGCAAGCGGGCTGCCACGGACATAGTTATTGGTTGCTGATTGCTAGTTGCTGGTTACTCGTAGACGCTGAAGCCGCGATTATCGCCCAAGAAACGCTAATAACCAACTACCAGCAACCAGGAACGAGCAACCAGCAACTACAGAACGGCCACCAGGTCGATCTCCACGAGCGCCCCTTTCGGGAGGCCGGATACCTGGACGGTCGTCCGCGCAGGCTTGTGGTCGCCCATGTACTCGGCGTAGATCGCGTTCAAGGTTCCGAAATTGGAGAGGTCGGTGACAAAAACCGTCGCTTTCACCACTTTCGAGAAGTCGGCGCCGGCTTCCTTCAGGACGGCGGTGAGGTTTTCGAACACGCGGCGGGTCTGGGCGGTGAAGTCGGAGCCGACGAGCTCGCCGGTCGCGGGGTCGAGGGCCACCTGCCCCGAGGTGTAGAGAACGCCGTTCACGCGGACGGCCTGGGAGTACGGGCCGATCGCCTTCGGGGCATCGTTGGTCGCAATGAAGTCCATGTCGCGCAATCCTTTCCGGGCCGGCAGTATAGCGGCCCCGTTATAATCCCGCCGCGAACATGAGCACGTATCTGGGCAACCCCAGCCTGTCGACCGCGGTCAAGGATCGCGTCAGCTCCACCTTCCACCAGGCGCTCGCGCTCTACCGGCAGGGACGGATCCAGGAAGTCATCGCCGGCTGCACGCTGATCCTGCAGATGGATCCGCTGTTCGATCCGGCGAAGAAGCTGATGGAGAAGGCGCGCAATCCGTCGTCGCCCATCGACGTCGACACGCTCTCGCCCACGACCTCCGCCGACGAGGCGTTGATGGAAGCACGGCGGGCGATGGTCCAGCGCGATTTCCAGCGCGTCATCCAGATCACGACCGAGGTCCTCACCAACGACCTCATGAACGACGACGCCCGCATCCTCGGCGACGAGGCGCGTGAAAAGCTCGAAGCAGGACCGTTCGTCGAGCAGTTCGCGAAAAAGTGCGAGCAACACATCTCCAACGGCAACATGCCGGCGGCAAAGATGGATCTCGAGAAAGCCCGCGCGCTCGATCCCGATCATCCGATGATCAAGGAGATCGAGAAGCGCGTGCTCACCGCCACGGGCAAGATCCCGGCGGTGCAGATGCCGCAGACGCAGACGGCCGCGAAGCCGTCGTTCGTCGTCGACAATCCCGCCCCGCCGCCCGCGTCTTCGCGCTCGACCGCGCAGGCGAGCGACTTCGGCTTCACGTTCGAGGAAGACAGCAAACAGCAGCCTGCGAACGACTCCCCGTTCTCGTTCGGCGGCGGGGGCAACAGCGGCTTCGGCGGCGGTGGCGGCGACGCGCTCTCCAGCTTCTCCCCCGGCGCGCCGGCTTCGTTCTCTTTCGACTCCCCTGCCGCGCCGAGCTTCTCCTTCGACTCGCCCGCCCCGGGCGGCTTCTCGTTCGACAGCCCGTCCGCGAACAAGGCGCCGTCGTCGGGCGTGTTCGATTTCTCGACCGCTTCGATCGAGACGAGCGAAGACGATCAGCGCAAGATCGACCAGTATCTTTCGGACGGCGATCGCGCCGCCGCGCGGGGCGACTATCAGGAAGCGATCGATCTCTGGTCGCGCATCTTCCTCATCGACGTCACGAACGAAGTCGCCTCCGATCGCATCGAGCGGGCGAAGCTGCAGCGGCGGGAGATCGAGTCGAAAGTCGACGGCCTCCTGTCCGCGGGCATCACGGCCTTCGATCGCGGCGACCGGGACGGCGCTCGGACCAAGCTCGCCGAAGTGCTGCGGATCGATCCGCACAACTCCGCGGCGCAGGACTACATGGACCGCATCGCGGATCTCGGCTCCGGCCCGGCTCCGCGCACGCCCGAGATTCCGTACACGGCGCCTCCCGCCGAAAAGTTCGACATCTTCGCCGACGATCCGTCCCCAACCTCGGTCGAGATGCTCGTGCCGCCCGATCCGGGCGCGGCCGCAGCTCCGGCGAAGGCGACGGGCAAGCAGAAAGCAGCGGCGCCGGCGAAGTCTCCGGCGGCGAAGTCTTCGCGCTCGATGATGGGCGTGCTCGTGCTGGTGCTCGCCATCGCGCTGATCGGCGGAGGCGGCTGGTTCGCGTGGCAGCAGTTCTCGAACAAGCCGCCGGCGATCGATCCGGCCGCGACGCAGCAGATCTTCGCGAAGGCGAACAATCTCGCCGGCAAGGGCAAGTACGATCAGGCGATCGCGCTCCTGCAAACGGTCAAGCAGGAGGATCCGCAGCACGATCGCGCGCTGAATCAGATCGCCGACCTGCAGCGGAAGAAGTCGCAGGCCGCGGAGATGGTGGACGGCAAGCCGGCCGCGCAGTTCTATCAGGACCAGCTGGACGCGGGCCGCGCGGCGTTCGACGCGCACGATTACGTCGGCGCGAAGAAGGCGTTCGAACAGGCGGAGCGGGTGAAGCCGATCCCGGCGGACGTGAAGCCGCTGTACGACACGGCGGCGCAGCAGGTGTCGAAGCTCGACGCGGCGAAGTCGCTGTTCAACGAGCGCCGCTACGCCGACGCGATCACGAATCTGCAGCCGCTCATGGCCGCCGATCCGTCGAACAAGAGCATCCAGCGCATGATCACCGACGCCCACTTCAACCTCGGCACGGTCGCTCTCCAGGAAGAGAAGCTGACCGACGCGATGAAGGAGTTCGACGAGGTGCTGCGCATGGACGCGAACGACGAGCTGGCCCGCCGCAGCCGGGAGCTGGCCGTGCGTTACGACGGGCAGCCGAAGGACCTGTTGTTCAAGATCTACGTAAAATACTTGCCGTTGCGGCAAGTGAGCTGATCGCCGGACGGCGATGGGACGGGAGGGTGTGATGCGGTTCGATGAAGTGGAGCTCGAGTCGTTGCCGGAGACGGAGGACGATGCGTCGCCGACCGTCGCCGTGATCGCCGCCCCGAACGCGCGCGCGCCGATCTTCAAACGACTGCTCGCGCTGCTGACCGATCTCTCGCTTTTCGCCGCGCTGGCGCTCGCGCTCTATCCCCTCCTCCCCGCCGCCCTCCCCTGGCCGTCGACCGTCGCGATGGGCGCGTTCATCGTGGTCCTGTCGTACTACTACTTCGTCGGGACGTGGCTGCTGTGGGGAAAGACGATCGGCGGCGCGATCTTCGACGTGCGCGTGGTGTCGGACGAACGCGAGGCGATGCCGTTGCGCGGCGCGACGATGCGTTGGGCGGGCTTGTACGCGTCGCTGCTGACGGGCGGGATCGGGTTCCTGTTCCGGCTGCCGGACCGGTTGTCGCGCACGCGGTGCGTGGCGACGTAGACGTGTCATTCTGAGCCGCGCAGAGGGCGAAGAATCCGTACCTTCACGCGCAGCGCGAGATCGGTACGGATCCTTCGCCCTCTTCGGGGCTCAGGATGACACTCGAGTTAGCCCCTACGTTTTCTCCGCCGACGTCTTCCCTTCCTCCACCCATGCCAGTCGCGTCAGTAGCGAGCCGAGGAGCGTCGCGGCGGCGGCGGCGCGTTTCGCGCGTTTCGACTTCATGCCGAGGATGCGCAATGCGAGCGGCACGGGGCCGGAGAGCAGCTCCGCGGCTTTCATCGTGATCGACTTCTCCGTCGACACCGCCGCCACAGTCTCGAAGACGGCGACGCCGATGCCGAGCGCGGTCAACGCACTGTCGTCGTGTCCGCGAAGTTGGAGCACGGACACGGCGGCACCCAAGGCCGAAGCGCCGAAGTGGAACGGCAGCAGCGAAACGTGTTCGGCCCACGCGGGGATGGCGGTCGCGCCGAGCAGGACGCCGGTGTAGGTGGCCATGCCGAGGCCGGAGGCGGCGGAGAGAATGCCGGCGATGTCGGCGACGCGGGGGAAGCGCAGCAAATCGGCGCCGGCGGTGGCGGCGGAGAACGTCCCGAACGCGGTGAGGATCCACGCGCCGACGGACATCGGCGACTGCGGCTTGAACACGCGAAGCATGTTGAGAAAGCGCTCGGGCCGTCCGAGGTCGGCGATGAGGAGCGGACCGGAGATCACGGCGCCGATCGCGGCCATCCAACGCGCGTCTTTCACGAGCCTCGGATCCGCGCCCGTCGTGCGCGCGGCGACGGCGAGCATCGCCGAGACGCCGGCGGCACCGCCGACGAAAAAGTACGCCGGCACTTCCCACGTCCACACCGGCGGCTTCAGGAGCGGTACGTCGTAGTAGCGCAAGAGCGCGCCGGCAACGCTGCCGGTGCGCGCGGCTTCTTCGCGCAACTCGTCGAGACGCCGTTCGTCGATCATCGTTTCCGTTTTCCTAATGCGAACGCGAACAGCGATCCGAGGGCGAGCGCTCCGGCCGCCGCGGCTGCGGCGGTCCACCCTTCACGGAGCAGCGTCGTCGGGACGCGCGGCTGCGACGGCAGGTTGTACTGCCGCGCGTCGCCGCGCACGAGGAAGAATGCGTGCGTGCCGCCGACGCTGGTGTCGGTCGGGTTCCAGATGTTCGCGTCCGTCATCCCCAGCCCGTGCAATTTCGCGATGCGGTCATCGGCCGCGCGTTGCAGCTCTTCGAGATCGCCGAACATGATGGAGCCGGTGGGACACGCCTTCGCACACGCGGGCTGGAGGCCGTCTTTCTGCCGGTCGTAGCAGAACGTGCATTTGAACGCGCGGCCATCGTCCGGACGGCGATCGACGACGCCGAACGGACAGGTCACGACGCAGTAGCCGCAGCCGTTGCAGATGTCGGGCTGGATGTACACGCCGCCGAACTCCGTGCGCACGATCGAGCCGGTCGGACACGCTTCGAGACAGCCGGCGTGCTCGCAGTGCTTGCAGACGTCCGAGGAGAATTGCCAG
>JAFAVZ010000159.1 GCA_019242175.1 Acidobacteriota bacterium | reverse complement strand
AGCGCCAGCAGGCGTTGACGAAGGATCGCCTCGATCAACTCTATTCCGAGTTCGCCGCATTTGTGGAGAACGACCGGAAAGAGAAGCAGAAGCAATACGCGGCAACGGAGCTCGTACGGGTGCGCCAGGAGATCGAACAGAAGTTCGGCCATCACGACATCGTGCGGCGCACGACGACCGGAATCCTGCAGGCCACCGACCTGCAGATGATCCGGCAGAACACGATGCACACCATCACCGAGCAGCTGATGGTCACGACGCCGAATTACTGGCTCGCGCCGGCGCTCGTCAGTCTGTCCGCCTGGATCAAGGATGATCGACCGCTCGCCGAACGTGGTCTGGCCGAGGCAATCCGGCGCGATGACAACAAGACGTCGCTCTTCTTTGCCCTCATCTGCCGCCGCGCGCGGAGGACCGAGGCACTGACGCGTTGGCTGAATCGGTATTTCCAGATGCAGAACCCGATGGCCATCGACCGCGAAGTCGTCGTCATGCTCGATGGTCTGGCGAACGGCGTGTTCGGCGGCGCGGCGCTCATGGCCTGTTCATCGGTCATCGAGCAGTGGCTCGCGGAACTGGAGGAGCAGGCGGGATTTCTCGAGGATCAACGGAAGCGCTGGGCCGCGCAGCTCGACGTCATGGCGCCGGCTCCGAAGAGCACGGACTACCCGACGTTGCACGAGTACGCGAAGAACTACTCGACGCTGATGGCGTCTCTTTCGGCGGCGCGGCGCAACCGGATCGTCCATGAATTCTTCACGGACCTGTTCACCGGCGAGCTGGTGGTGCCGCCGTCGATCGAGATGGCCTGTGATGGTTTGCTGGACTCGCTCGTTGCGAACTTCGATGACGAGGAGCTTCCGTTGCGCCGCGAAGAGCGGATGTTGCATCTCATCAAGGAAGAAGGCGGAGATGAGGACCGGGCAAAACGCCGGTACGCCGCTGAAGTCGAGGTCCATCAGGAGCAGACGAACTTCGCGGCCGTGCTGACCAATTCGGCGATGAATCCCGAGCAGCTCGGCGCGTCGCGGGCGACGCAGCGTTATGCCGTGTCCCGTTCGCGCGAATGGATTCTCACGGCGCACAACGACCTGCTTGCCCGCGATCGATTGCAGGTGCCGCGCAAGGCGGATCTGCAGATCGCGTCCTGGGGCGGCGCGAGCGCGGACGGATCGAACGAGAAACAGCTCACCGCCGATCTGCGGCAACACTACGAGACGAAGATCGAGGCTGCGGTCGGCGCACTGACGCTCTCTCCTGGCGTGTGGATCGTGCTGCTGGCGGGAATCGTGATCGGTGGCTTGCTCCTCCCGATGAGTGGGGTCCCGATCGCGTTTGGCGTCGCCCTGATTCTGTTTGCCGCCGCATTCTTCATCTGGCAGTACTACGAGCTGAAAAAGCGAAAAGACGAGGCTCGCGAGGCGCTGGAGAAAGAGCATCGCGACGCTAAGGCCATCCTCGATGCCTCTCTCGCGGAGCTTGCGGACTACCGTCGCGAGGTCGCGTTGGAAGACGCGGTGTCGGGCGACGTCGCGACTCTCCTGGAGTCTCTCACCTCGCCGAAATTCATCCTGCAACGTCCCGAGCAACGCGTGTCGATCGCCTGAAGGAGGAACGCATGACGACGCCCCCCGGTCCGATTCTCGGAGCGGAAGCCGCGCCCAAGCCGCAGCCGCCCACCGCCGGTCCCGCTCCGGAACTGCCGATCGCAAAGGAGCTTCCCCCGTGGGATCTCCTTCCTTCGGACCTCCTGCTCGTGCGCCGACGCCCGGGGAAGAAATGAAGGTGGCGCCTCCCGCGACTTACTCGGACTGGTTGCCCGTCCTCGATCGTTTCCGTGACGGCGACGATGCGGTGATCGACGCGATGTGCTCCGGCTCGCTCGATTGGACGAACGTCGTGGCGGAGCGCTGGACGGCGCGGTTCTCGACAGCATTCGACGCTCGTTTGCAGGCAGTCTCCGCGCACCTGCAACGCGCCATGGATCGTGCGCAGGGAGATCCGTTTTCGATCTCGCGCGCGATGCTCGGCGCGCGGCGCGCGCTCGAGCCTTTGCGGCAGGTAGCCGCTCTGCCGTGTGCGCCAGAGAACGTACGCAGTCATTTCCTGGAGCGGCTGGCGCAGTTCGTCTCGCGCACGCAGGAGTCGCTGGAAGCGAGCGCGAAACGCGTGCGCTCTGATGCGATTCTCAAGGCCGTTCGGGACAATCCGTTGACCGCGCCGAGCGCCTCTTCGCCTGCCGCGTCCGATGCGCAGCCGCCCGCCGGCGGCGGCCGACGCGTTCTTTTGTGAGCACGCCATGCCCGACTTCGTCAGCTCTCGCCAAACGATGCTCCTCTACCTCAAGGCGCGCATCCCGTTCATTTCCGTGCGCACCGACGAACGCGACCGCGCGCTCGACCTCTTTCGCCAGCTCGCGCCGCACCTGAACATTCCGATCTACTTCCACACGCTATCGCAGGGAACGCGGGACATCGCTACGAATCGCGTGGTGAACGAAGACCGCTCCGTCGCCGGCGCGCTCGATTTCGCGAGTCAGCAGATCGTGCAGCGCCAGAACCTCACGTTCGTTCTCACCGAGACGCAGGATCTGGCCGACGACACGCCGACGAGCCGGCAGCTGCTCGACGTGGCCGCATCCGCGACGGAGCGCGGCGGAGCGATCGTCGTCATTACGACGTCGCCGATCTGGGCTCGGTTGCAGCGGCAGGGGATGAGTCTCGCCCTCGATCCGCCGAACGAAGACGAGATGCGCGCGATCATCGAAGAATGTCTCGCTCCGTATCGCGGCGGGCTGCCTATCGAATGGCGCGATGCCGAGCTTTCCGAGGCCGCGGCGATTCTCGCCGGAGTGACGCGCATCGAAGCGGAGAACGCGATCGCCACGCTGCTCGCGAAAGGCTCGATCACCGCCGCCGATCTCACCGAACTGACGAAGGTGAAAGACCGCATCTTCTCGGACATCTCCGGTCTCGAACGGGTGAAGATCGCGCAGGGCGAGGTTTCGGTCGGCGGGCTTTCCGGCCTACGTGCGTGGCTGGAGAAACAGCGTCCGCTGCTGACGATGGATCTGCGCGAACGCGGTCTGCGTCCGCCGCGCGGCGTCCTGCTCGTCGGCGTTCCGGGCTGCGGGAAATCTCTATCGGCCAAAGCCATAGCGGACAGCTGGAATCTGCCGCTCTACCGCCTCGATCTCTCCAACATCCATGGTCAATACCTCGGCCAATCCGAGGGCCGTTTGAAGGACGCACTTGCGACCGCGGACCGCGTTGCGCCGTGCGTCCTCTGGATCGACGAGATCGAAAAGGGCCTCGCCGGGACGAGCGGCGGCGACGGCGGTACTTCGTCGCGGATCGTCGGGCACTTTCTCTATTGGCTGCAGGAAGGGCGTGCACGCGTGTTCGTGGTCAGTACGGCGAACGACATCTCGAAGCTGCCGCCGGAGCTGTTCCGGCGTGGGCGTTTCGACGAGTTGTTCTTCGTCGATCTGCCGACGGCGCCGGAGCGTCGGGAGATCATCACGCTCTATCTGCAGAAGCATCTGCTGCGCAAATTCGAGGATGCGCTCGTCGACGATCTCGTGGAGCTTTCAGAAGGATTTGCAGGAAGCGATCTGCAAGCCGCGGTTGCCGAAGCGGCGCGTGATGCCGTGTTGAAAGGCGACGACGCGATCGATGCGGACTATTTGCGTCGTGTCTTTCGCAACGTCGTGCCGCTTTCGAAAACGAATCCCGAGGCGATCGACGGCATCCGCGCGTGGGGGAGGGAACGCGCCGTTCCGGCATCAGGAGTCGCTGCGCCGCAGCCGGATGGGCAACCGCGCGCGCGTCGAGCGGTCCTTGTCTGAATCGTTACCCCTTCTCCCGTTTTGTGCGGAACAGCACGTAGCTCGTGGTCGTCACCATCACGAACGCCGCGGCTGCGAGTGCGTGCAGGTCGATGGGAGACGTCAGGCCGGCGCCTTTCGGTGTGCCGCGCAGGTAGTGCAGGATCGTGTAGCTGTAAGGCCACCAAACCGCCAGCTTCGACGACACGGCGGCGAGTGCGCCGACCCACGCGGCGAAGCCGATGCCGATCGGTACCAGGATGTTGTTGCTGCGCAGCGCCATCAGGTATTGCGCAGCCACGATGGGCAGGCAGTCGACGAAGTACAGCGCGTTCTCGCGCAGCAGCGGCAGCGCGAAGAAGCTGTCGCGGGGCGAGGGCACGCCGGGCACGACGACCGACGGCAGCATGCCCGACGCGTACATGGCGAGGTTGAAGAGCAGCAGGAACTCGGCGAGCACCACGAGGATTACCGCCAGCTTCGCGGCGAAGATCGTCCCGGTGCGCACCGGCAGCGTGTGCACCTGCTTCCACGCATTCGCCCGGAACTCGATCTGCGTGATGAGGCTCGTCGCCAGCATGGCGCACAGCGGCAGGAAGAAGACCGCCATCGACTCCCACGAATCCTTCCACATCCGTGGCCAGAAACCTTGCGCGTTGTACAGCGCGGGCAGTTGCTGGGGATGGATCAGGCGCACGACGGCGATGATCGCGGGCGTGAAGAGACTCCCGCCGATGATGAGCGCGGAGGCGAAGCTGCGTTTCCGCTTCAGCCATTCGCTATGGAATGCGTGGACGAACAAGGCTACTCCTTCACCAGGTCGAGGAAGATGGTCTCGAGGTCGTTGCGCACGGCGCGGATCTCGTACACGTCGATGTTCCGGGCCACGAGCGCGCGGTTGATCGCCGCGATGCGATCATTGGAAATCGCCGGCAACGCGATCTCACCGTCCGCTTTCTCCGCGTCGTCGAGCAGCTGCAACGCCGCCTCGTTGTCGCTCGTCGTCAGGCGGATGCCGAGAACTTCCTGCCGCCGGCGCCGTAGCTCCTCGATGGTTCCCTGAAACAGGAGCCGCCCTTTGCCGAGGATGCCGACATGCGTCGCGATGCGCTCGATTTCGGAGAGGAGATGGCTCGACACGAGGATCGTGCAGCCGTCGCGGCGATTCAGCTCGAGGAGCAGATTGCGGATCTCGATGATGCCGTTCGGATCGAGGCCGTTCGTTGGCTCGTCGAGGATGATGAGCTGCGGCCGATGGAGCAACGCGCCCGCGATCGAGAGCCGCTGACGCATGCCGAGGGAGAACTGTTTGACGCGCTTGCTGCCGGTGTGTGCGAGGCCGACGAGGGCGAGCACGTCGTCGATGCGGGCGGCCGGTTGGCGGCGCACGGCGTTGAGCACCGCGAGGTTCTCGGCGGCGGTGAGATGGTCGTACAACGACGGGCTCTCGATCAGCGAGCCGACGCTTTGCAGGATGGCGATGCGGTCGACGTCGAAGGACTTGCCGAGGATGCGGATCTCGCCGTGTTGGCGGCGGAGGAGACCGAGGAGGAGACGGAGCGTCGTCGTCTTGCCTGCGCCGTTGGGCCCGAGGAAGCCGTAGATGCTGCCGGCGGGGACGCGGAGATCGATGCCGGCCAGGACGTCGTGAGCGGCGAAACGGTGGCGGAGATCGGCGGTTTCGAGGATGTTTTCGTCGGTAGTCACTTTAAGTAAGAGTTAAAGTATCATCTCGAAAACGTATGGTCAACGCGATTCGAAAACAAAGCGCGCGCATGCGCCGTCTCGTCACCGTCCTCTGGGCGTTCGCCTTCGTCCTCGTCGTGCTGGAGCGCTTCAGCGCCGTAACCATCGCCGCGTGGCGCAGCGGGTTCGCCAGTGCCGCGATCCGTCGTTTGGGCTGCGAAGCCGTCGCGGCGATCCCCGAGCTCCTCTTCCTGCTCGCGTTGTGGTGGGTGCGTTCCGCGCTGGCGGCGTTTGCGGAAGGGGAGCTGTTCGCGGCGCCGATCACGCGGATGCTCGAGCGCGTCGGGCTGCTGCTCATCATTGCCGCCGCGGTCCGCATCCTCCTCGTCCCGGGCGCCTGCCGGCTCCTCGGGCAAGACGTTCGTTACTGGATCGCGTTCGATGCGGCATCGATGGTGCTCGCCGCGCTCGGGTTGTCGTTCAACGCGATCGCGGGCGTGTTGCGCCAGGCGTCCGCGATCCAATCGGAGCTCGACGAGATCTTTTGATCATGCCGATCGTAATCACCATCGACAAAGTGCTCGCCGCCCGCAAAGTGAAAGCCAAAACCATCGCCGCGACGATCGACGTTAGTGAGACGCACATGTCGCTGTTCCGCAGCGGCAAGGTGCGCGGGGTGCGCTTCTCGACGCTCGCGAAGTTGTGCGAGGCGCTCGATTGCCAGCCCGGCGATCTGCTCGCGTATGTGCCTGGAGACGAGGAGCCCGAATCCGATGACGAATAAAGCCTTGCTCGTGCTGATGTCGCTGTTCGCCGTTGGCTGCGCGCATCAGCCGGCGCCGGTGTTTCGCGACGTCGATGCGTCGATCGAGAAGGAGCTGGCGAACAAGATTCCGTCGATCGCGATGGCGATCGCGCGCGATGGCCGCATCGTGCACGAACGCGCGTTCGGCTTCGCGGACGCAAACGTCCCCGCGACCGTCCACACGCCCTATCCGCTCGCCTCGGGCACCAAGCCGTTCGTGGCGACGGCCGTGATGCTGCTCGCCGAGCGCGGAAAGATTGATCTCGACCAGCCGGCGAGCCGTTACGCCGGCGGTTGGATTCCGGAGACCGATCACTACACCGTTCGCCAGCTGCTCAATCACACGTCGGGATTGCCGACTTACGCGACGATCCGTTGGGCCGGCGAGCCTTCTGCGCAAGGCGATCTCAAGGCGATGTTCCGCCGCTACGGTTTCACCGCCCATCCTCCCGGACTCGTCTCCGAATACTCCAACCTCGGCTACGGCCTCCTCGGGCACATCGTCGAGGTGCAGAGCGGCGAGTCGCTGACGGCGTTCCTGCAGCGCGAAGTGCTGGCGCCGCTCGGACTGCGCGACACGCGGATGATTGCCGACGGCTCGCAGCCGCCGGGCGTCGCGCGCAAGTACGACGTTGAGGGGAAGCCTTTGCCGAACACCGTCAACGACACGCCCGGAGCCGGCAATCTCTATGCGAGCGCGCACGACCTCGTGCGCTTCGGCATGTTCCATCTCGACGATCGTTCCTCGCGCGTTCTGAGTGCGAGGGCGAAAGAGACGATGCGCTCGTACGTGGAGCCGAACGCGCTCTATCCGTATTACGACTCGTCGCGCTACGGGCTCGGCTGGTATTTCCGCACGCTCTCCAACGGAGCGCATCTCGTGTGGCACGAAGGGGGAATGCCCGGCGCGAGCTCGATCCTCGTGCTGTTGCCGGAGCAGAAGATCGTCGCGGCGGTGGTGATCAACGCGAACGATCGCAACGACGTCGCGCAGTCGGTCGTCAATCAGTTGATCGCCGCCATTGCGCCGTCGACGCCGAAGCTGACGTTCGTTCCGACGGATGGCTTCCAGGTCTATCAGGAGCAGTCGGCGTATTACGGCACATGGTCTGGTGCCGTCACGATCGACGGCAAGCCGCTGCGTTGTGCGATGACGTTCGCGCCGGGCAAGATCACCTTCACGTTTCCCGATCGCGCCATCGACGATCCGCTGCTGCCGCGCGAGTCGACGTTCCGAGGCTTGGTCAATGGTGACCTTTTCGTCGGCACGTTCGAAGCGACACTGCCGGCCGCGGACGTCGCGCAGAAGCCGGGCGGATTCGTGTTGTTGCGCCTCGTGCGGCGCGGCGATTCATGGAACGGAACATTGATCGCTTTCGCGTCGCCGGACGGTTTGCGCCACCTCTATCCGTTCGCCGTGAAGCTGAAACGCTGAGTCCTCTTCCTTCACTACGGATGGACCGAACGGAAGCCCGGAAGCTCCGTCCGTACAAGAGGAGGACTTTTCTTGCGATTCAAAGCCTGGACATCGTCTGCCTTTCTCGCCCTCGTGTTTCTGCTCGCGCTCTTCGACGCGCGCCCGCTCTTCGCCAAATGCGAAGACAAGGGTCCGATCAAGTGCACGCTGCCCGACGGCAGGAAAGGCTTTCGCGAATGCGGCGTCAATGGACAGATGGGGCCGTGCATTTCGGAGGAGCCGAAGCCGCCGAAGCAGCCGTCGGGAGTGCACGGCACGGTCAACCCGAAGTATTACGTGCTGACGATCGTCTATGCGCCGCCGGGGAAGAAGGGCGGGGACAGCAACTCCGAAGTCTCGTACGCGGACAAGAGCTCCGCGGGGACGACGACCTCCGCGAGCACGTCGTTCAAAGACGGCGTCTCGGTCGAGGCGAGCGTCAAGGCCGGCTTCGCGTCGATCGGCGGGCAATTCAAGTTCG
>JAFAVZ010000667.1 GCA_019242175.1 Acidobacteriota bacterium | reverse complement strand
TTTGTCATCCTGACCCGCGAAGACGGGGAAGGATCTCCTGATGCGGGCGACGAGCGTACGTGCCGGGAGATCCTTCGCCGTCTTCGCGACTCAGGAGGACAAGGTCCAGCCGAGCATCGCGCTCATCTCGCTGCCGAGCTTCATCGGATCGAACGGTTTCGCAATCACGCCGCGCACACCGGGACGTACGTAGCGTTGCTGATCCGCCGCGCGCACCTTTGCGGTCAGGAGCACGACGGGGATCTTCGCCGTGTCGGGATCGGATTGCAGCTCGTCGACGGCGGCTGGGCCGTTCATGTCCGGCATCATGACGTCGAGCAGGATCGCGTCGGGACGCCAGTCGCGTGCGGCGCGGATGCCTTCGCGCGCGCAGGTCGCGGTGGCGACTTCCCAGCCGGCGGTGAGCTGCAGGCTGACTTCCGCGATCGTGCGGATGTCTTCCTCGTCGTCGACGATCAACACGCGTCTAAGCGGCACCGATCTCCTCCTGCATCGATCTGCCCGTCAGCGCGAGCACCGTCTGCACCAGCTCGTTCAGCGACACGCGGCTCTTCGTGAGGAACGTGCCGGCGCCGAGGCGGATGCGCGTTTCGTCCGTGGGGCTGACGTCGAACGCGGAGTAGACGACGATCGGCGTCTCTTGCAGCCCGGGCATGCTGCGAATCTGCTCGATCAGCTTGAAGCCGCTGCGGTCGGGGAGGATGAGGTCGAGGATGACGAGCGCCGGCGGTTGCGACGCGAGCAGTTGCATCGCCGTCGCGCCGTTCGCCGCCCACAACACCGGCACGTTCTCGTTCTGCAGCGTCTGCGCGACGACGCGCGCGAGGTCGGCGTCATCCTCCACGATCAACACCGCGCGTTCTTCTTCCGCAGCTTTCGCCGCAACTGGGCGAGGCACCAGCACCGGCTCCTCGGAAGCAGATGATGCGGCGCGTTTGCGCAACGGCACGGTGAAGTGGAACACGCTGCCGTGGTCCTCGCGGCTCTCGACCCAGATGCGTCCGCCGTGCGCTGTGACGATGCTCCGGCTGATGGCCAGACCGAGGCCGGTGCCGCCTTTGTCGCGGGAGTCGGAGGCGTCGACCTGTTGGAAGCGCTCGAAGATCGCCTCGAGCTTCGCCTTCGGAATCCCGCGCCCGCGGTCGATCACGCTGAAGCGGAACCAGTCACCGTGCGCACGGCCGATGACGTGCACCGCCGAGCCGGAAGGCGAGAATTTGATGGCGTTGCCGAGCAGGTTCGTGAGCGTCTGGAGGATGCGGTCGCGGTCGATCCAGAGCATGTCCGTCGAGACTTCGCTGAGGATCGTGACGCCTGCGCGGTCGGCGACGACGCGCACGCCGTCGATGGCTTCGACGGCGATGTCCGCCGAGGAGGTGAGCGTCTGTTCGAGCTCGCCGTTCTTCAATTTCTCGAGGTCGAGGATGTCGTTGATGAGGCGGATGAGTCGATCGGTATTGCCGACGGCGATGGAGAGCATCTGTTGGGCGGCCGGCGTCACGGCGCCCATCAGGCCGCTGCTGAGCAGGCCGAGCGCGCCGCGGATGGACGTCATCGGCGTGCGCAATTCGTGGCTGACCGTCGATACGAACTCGTCCTTCATCCGCTCCACCTCGCGCCGTTCCGTGAGGTCGCGGAACGTGACGACGACGCCGCGGCTCTGCGCGCCATCGCTGCGCATGGCCGTGGTCGTGAAGTCGACCGGGATCTCGCGGCCGGTGCTGGAGACGAAGACGCCGTCGCCGCCGCGGCGCGGCGAAGGCTGCAGCGTGCTGCTGCAAACCGCGCATTCGTCGACCGGTCCGACTTCCAATTCCGGATGCAGCAGCGGATGCAGATACTGTCCGATCAATTCTCCCGGCGCATAGCCGAGGATGCGCGCGGCGGAGGTGTTGAGGAACGTGGCGCGGCCGCGTTCGTCGAGGCCGAAGATGCCCTCCGCGGTCGCGTCGAGAATCGCCTGGCGATGATGGCTCAGCCGCGCATTCACGTCGGCGTTGCGTTGCGCGAGGTTGTGCGCGTGCACGAGCTCCGCGTTCGCCGACCGCAGCTCCGTCGTGCGCGCGGCGACGAGATGCTCGAGATCCTCGTTGCGCAACTGCGTCGCGGCGAGCATGTCGTCGAAGGCGTCGTAGAGCACGGCGACTTCGTCCGGCGCCGATTCCGGCAATCCGACGCGAATCGCATAGTTGCGATCCCGCCGCACCTTGTCCGTCACCTCGGCCAGATGAAGGATCGGCTCGGAGATGCTGCGCTGCAACGCGGCCGAGATGCCGAGCGCGGCGAGCAGCGAGAGGATGAGGATGCCGGACGCAAGCAGCGCATAGCGCTTGATGCGATCGAAGAAGCCGGAGAGATCGGACGCGAGCGAGATGGTGCCGACGCGTTTGCCGTCGAACATCACGGCGCGCGTCACGGAGAAGAGCGTGCCGTGATGGCGCATGCCGGCGAACGGCGCGCGGTCGCGGCACGGCGAGTCGGCCTGCGTGCCGACGTACGCCTCGAAGAGCGCGCGCTGCTGGTCGTAGAGACACGCGGAAACGACAGACGGTTGTTCGCGCAAAGCGGAGAGCACGGTGCGCGCGGCCTGGTGATCGTTGAAGACCAACGCCGCAGCGCTGTTCGAGCCGATGACGGCCGCGAGCGAGCTGAGGTCGCTCTCGACGCTTTGCCGCGCGGTGAAGTAGTCGACGGCGACGAACGAGAAGCAGGCGAGCAGGAGCGCGCTCGCCGTGGTCGCCATCATGATGCGCCGCAGCGTGTGCCGAAACGACCGGCTCGGCGCCAGCAGTCTCATGCGCGGTGCTCCGCTTTCTTCCCCATCGCGGGAGGAGTCCACGGAGCGCGCAAAAAAAATACAGCGCTGTATTTTTCGCGTGTCGCCATCGGACTGACCGGCATTGCGCTCTTAGGACAACTCATGGCGGAACTCGAAACGCGAATCACGGAATTGAAGGTCAGGTTCATCGGCGGTTTGGCCCGCCGCATGGACGACATCGATCGGCTCTGGGCCAGCCCGGGCGAGGAGGCGACCGCTGCGCGCGCATTGCACTCGCTCGCCGGCACGGCGTCGACGTTCCGCCTGGCGTTCATCGCGGAAGCGGCGGGGGAGGCGGAGATCGCCATCGAAGACGGCATCGCGCGACCCACCATCGACAAACTGCTGGCGCGCCTTCGGGAGACGGTGACCGCATGCCCGTGACCGAATCCGCCCTCGAAATGGAAGCGGCGTTGTTCCGCAATCTCGCCGACGCGGCGTTCGACGGCATCGCGATCGCGCGCAACGGCCGCATCGAGTCGGCGAACCCGTCCTTCGCCGGAATGTTCGGCTACCCATCCGAGCAACTGCTCGTCGGCGTCCCGATCGAACAGCTCCTGACGCGGCTTCGTGAGCCGGCCGACAAACGAGGCGCGATCCGCAAAGGCGTTGGGAAGCGTCGCAACTGCGCGTGCTTTCCGATCGCCGTTTGCCATGCGCCGGGCGCGGATGGCGAGGCGGTCTACGGCGTGCGCGACATCTCGCGCGAGACGGAGGCCGAGGCGCGAATCGTGGAGAGCGAACGGCGCTATCGCGAGCTGAGCGAGGCGACGCACGACCTCATCTGCAAACACGACCTCGAAGGCCGCATCCTCGAAGTCAACCCCGCCGCCTGCCGAGCCCTCGGCTACTCACGCGAGGAGCTGCTCACGATGCGGTTCACGGATTTGCTGGCGCCGCGCGGCGTGTCGCTCTTCCGCGAATACCTCACGACGATCGTGCGCGAAGGGGTGGCCGAGGGGATGCTGACGCTTTGCGCGCGGGACGGCGAACGGCGGCACTGGCAGTACCAGAACACGCTGGAAGTCGTCGGCGTCGAGCGCCCGGTCGTGCGCGGCCTCGCGCGCGACGTGACCGAGCGCGAACGAGCGATCCGCGCGCTGCACGAGAACGAGGCGTACTTCCGCTCGATCATCGAGAACGTGTCGGACATCGTGACGACGATCGGCCCGGCGGGCACGATCGAATACCACAGCGCCTCCGTCGCCCGAGCCCTCGGCTGGACCGCCGAGGAGTTCACCGGCCGTCTCTTCCGCGACTTCATCCATCCCGACGATGCGCCGGCAGCGTTGACGTTGATCGAGATGCATCACGTGAAGCCCGCCGGCGCCGACACCATTGATCTGCGCGTGCTGCATCGCGACGGAAGCTGGCGCTGGTTCTCCATCACGATCACCAGCCGCGTCGTCGACGATAGCGTGCAGTCGGTGATCGTCAACGGCCATGACATCACGACGTCGCGCCTGCTCCATGCGCAACTCGAGCAAGCGAACCGCGTCAACAGCCTCGGCAAGCTCGCCGCAACCGTGGCGCACGAGTTCAACAACGTGCTCATGGGCATGCTGCCGTTCGCGGAGCTGATGCAACGCCCGAACGTGACGCCGGCGGTGGTGGAGAAGGGGACGCGCTACATCCTGAACTCGATCGCGCGCGGCAAACGCGTGGCGCTCGACATCCTCCGCTTCACGCGCCCGGCCGAGCCGACCCTCAACCCGGTCGACCTCGGCGAATGGTGGGCTCACCTCGGATCGGAGATGCACGCGCGGCTCAGCGACGCGATCGCATTCGACTCCGAGATCCCGATGGGACTGACCATCCTGGCCGACGCGGACCAGCTGTCGCAGGTGTTCTCGAACATCATCATCAACGCGCGCGACGCGATGCCGCACGGCGGTCGCCTGCAGGTGCGCGCGCGGCGCCCGCAGCCGTACGAGCGTTTCCCGTTCGGCTTCGTCGCGAATCCGAGCGACTTCGCGCACATCGAGATCGAGGACAGCGGAAGCGGCATGTCGCGGGAAGTCGTCGAGCACGTGTTCGATCCGCTCTTCACGACGAAGCAGAACGGTGGCACCGGGCTCGGGATGGCCGTGGCGCACAACGTGGTGACCAGTCACGGCGGCTCGATCTTCGTCGTCAGCAAGGTCGGCGTCGGGACGACGTTTCATCTCTTCCTGCCTCTCGCGCGGAGCATGGCCACCGTCGCGTCGCTGCCGGAGACGTCGAACGAGCTTCGCGTGCGCCAGGCGTTGATCGTCGATGACGAGCCGGTCGTGGCCGAGGGGATCGCGGAGATGTTCCGGGAGGATGGGCGGATGACGGCGGTCGCGTTGAGCGGCGCGCAGTGCGAGAACCTTCTCGAGGATTTGCGGCCGGACGTGGCGGTGCTCGACGTACGCCTTCCGGATGCCGACGGCTTCGAGCTCGGTGCACGGTTGCGTACGCGATTCCCCGAGCTGCGGATCGTGTTCGCCAGCGGCGACGCGGACGCGCGGCGCATGGTCGACGATCGCCGCTGCGCGTTCCTGCAGAAGCCGTTCGAAGTCCGCGAATTGTTCGATGCGATTGCCTCACTGGAGGAGGTGGCGCCGTGAGCGACGATCGCCGGAAGGCGTTGGTGATCGACGATGATCCGGACATGGCCGCGCTGCTGAGCGCGCTGCTGGAGGATCGCGGGTTCCGCGTCGACGTCGTGGCGGATGGCATCCACGCCACGGACTGCGGCCACCGCTACGACGTGATCCTGCTCGATCTGAACATGCCGGTCTTCGACGGCGAACGCCTCGTCGAATACTGGTCGATCACCCAACCCGACGTGCTGCAGCGCGTGATCGTGCTCAGCGGCTACTCGCGGTTCACCCGCGGGCGGGAACTGCCGACGTTCGGCATCCTCCCGAAGCCGTTCGATTTCAACGCACTCGATGAATTGATCGATGCCTGCATCGGCGCGCAAGTGTCCGTGATTTGAACGGTTTTCAAAATCGAATCACCTGCAGTTCCTCCTTGTGATCGACGTAAGTTTCGTCAAATCATATGGTTAGGTGTTGGGTAAGGCTTGGCCCGGTCATTGATCTAAAGACCGGGCATATGAACAAGCGAATCCTGGTGGTCGATGACGAAGCTTTCATCGTGGACGGTCTCACGGCTCTGTTCGATTGCGAGCAGTTCGAAAGCAAGGGTGCGTTCGATCGCCAGCAGGCGATGGACATCCTCGACGAGGATTTCTATCCCGTGATCGTCTCCGACCTCTGCCTCGGATCGCAGGAAGACGGGCTGCTCCTGCTCGAGCACATCCGGGAGACGTCGCCCCGTTCGCGCGTGGTCGTGCTCACCGGCTACGCGAGCTCGGAGATGAACGAGCATCTGCGCGAGCGCGGCGTCGCGACGGTGATGCAGAAACCGGCGACGGGCGAAGAGATCCTCGACGTGATCAACGCCCTGATCGCGGAGCTGGAGCAGGAAGCGTCGGCGACGAACGAGCCGGTCGACATGGACGCGCTCTACGAAACGATGCACCCGCGCCTCCACGCGATCGCGCGCGGCCGTTTCCGCCTCTCGCCGGAGCGCGCGGACGACGTCGTGCAGGAAGCGTGGCTGCTGTTCCTGCGCAAACGCGGCGAGATCCGCGCGGCGAGTCCGTGGCTGGCCGGCACAGTGGCGAATCTCTCCCGCCAGGAGCTCGATCAGAAGACGCGGCGCCGCGAGGAGCCGGACGGCGAGACGGCGCTCTCGACGCTCGTCATCGGCGACGGCGAGGAGCTGACGCAGTCGCTGTTCCTCCGCCAGGCGCTGGAACGCGCGGACGAACGCACGCGCACGCTCTGCTCGCTGATCGGCATCGAAGGCCTGTCCTACCAGAAAGTCAGCGAGATCACCGGCATGCCGGTCGGCTCGATCGGCCCGCTGTACATCCGCGCGAAGCAGAAGATGCGCGATCTGCTCTCGCACTGAACGGTACGTGAGACGTGGGGGCGGGCTTCAGCCCGACCCGGAACCGGCTGAAGCCGGTTCCCACGTTCTCGGAAGCTCCGTCGCGACCAGATCCGCCGACGTCCGCCCCAGCCTTCGGTAGCTCTCGAATTGCGCTTCGTCGTACCACTGGTCCGCGGTGGTTTGCTGCGGGAAATCGTCGAAGGCGAAGCCGTACTGGCGGACGTCCACGGTGAGCTCGGGATCGAGCGCGAGGTTTGGCTTCACCACGACGATCTTCCCCACGCGTTCCTCCTCGGACAGGCCGAGGCTCTTCGCGTGCTCTTCGCAGTAGACGATGTCGCCGATGATGAAGTGCGCCTGGAACTCGGGATGGAACTGGGCGAGGTCGAGGCGGATCTCGGCGCCGAAGTCGATACGCACTTTGCGAATGAGATCGCCGAGGTCGTCGAAGGACGGCCGCGGGTCGGCGCCGCAATCGGCGACGAGGATGAATCGGCAGCCGCGTTCGATGAGCGGGTACACGCCGGTGTTCTCGAAGTGGCCGCCGTCCGTCAGATAGCAGAAGGGGAGGAGGTCGGTCGTCTGCGACAGCAGCTCCTGGAACGTGTAGACGGGCCAGAGTCGCGCGGCGCCGCTGCGCCAATACGATTGGTTCGGCGTCGGCGACCAGAACCCGAGGCGGACGTTGAAGAGCGTGAGGAGCATCGCGAGCGCGGCGGACGGCGTCTTCGCGCCCATGTTCGGACTCGCCGCAGCGCCGGAGACCGAGACGGCCGTGCCGAGAGACATCGTGCCGCACATGTACTCGTTCGTCGGACGGAAACCGGTGCGCAGCGAGCCGCAGTAGAGCTTCGACATCAGGAACGCGTCCGATGAGCGCTGCACGGTGGCGAGGTCGTGACCGCCTACGAGGTTCAGCGTCGTGTTGATGAGGTGATACGGCGCGCCTTGCCGGCAATTGTTCAGCGATCGCAACGGAACGTCGTCGCCAGGCACCGCATCAGTGATCTCCGCCTCGTGCGCCCGGCCTCGCGCGGCGTTCGACGCGCCCATGTACGCGCGTACGAGCCGCGCCTTGTAGAAACCGTGCACGGTGAGCGCGTTTGGATCGGCGAGCCAGCCGAGGGAGAGGATCCAGCCGAGGAGCGTGGCGATGCAGCCGAGCATGGCGAGCGCGCGCAGCGAATGCGGCAACGGCAGGCACGCGGCGATGGCGAGCAGGCCGAAGATCGCGAAGCCGATGGCCATCAACGCAAACGAGCGGACGTTTTCTCCTTCGCCCCAGATCAGCTCGAAGAGCAGCAGCGCGATGGAGAGGCCGAAGCCGATGACGACGAGTTGGGGCAGGTTGCCGACGTCAATCTGTTCGGCGGGATGGAGCCAACGCGCGGCGGCCCATGCGGCGCCGAGTGCCACGGCCGCGGAGATCGCGACGGCGACGAAGCTGCGCCGGCCGTGCAATCCGCGCGCGCCCATCGCCAGGAGGAGGAACGTCGCGCAGCCGGCGGTGATCGTGATCAGCCGTTCGCGCAGCCACGCTTCGGGGATGAGCTGCGCGCCGATGGCGATCAAGAGCCAGAGCACGACGAGGCCGAACATCTGCATCCGCGACGGCGGCCGGAACTCGTACAGCGCGAAGGCGAGGAAGAGGAACGCGGAGAGGATGGCGCCCACGCCGAGCGCCGCGATGTCCGTCGGCTTGTCGTACGTCGTGGTGTAGAGCCGATGCCCGACCCAGGCGAGCGTGATTCCGAGGACGAGGAGGAGCGCGACGGGGACGACGGCGAAGATCAATTGATTGATCCATGACGGCTTCTCGGCTTTGCTCTCGTCGCCGCCGCCCGTTGGCGAGCCTTTGAACGCCGTGTAGATCGCGCCGAGGAGCGTCATGGCGATGCCCGTCCAGCCGCCGGCGCGGACGACGCCCGCCGCGACGTGCTCGTGCAGCGTGATGTCGTACAGCAGGTAGTCGATCACCTCGTGGCCGAAGCCGGCGAAGAGAAGGATCGCGGAGAGAAAGACGGCGTTCATCGTGAGCGATGTCTGGATGCGCACGAGGACGTTCTTCCAAAAATCGGTGTCCTGCTGCTTCGCGTTGTGCTTCTTCTTCTCCGCCGCGACCATGGCGACGAAGTACAGCGCGTAGAGCGCGCAGACCGCGGCGAGCGCCTTCCACACGAAGAGCGGCGGCCACGGCTCGTCCGGCCGGATGCGCTCCGTGACGACGAGCAGGAGCCACGTCAAGACGAGAAAGCCGGCGCCGCTCAGGCTGACGAGGATGACTTCGCGCAGGTGCCAGCACTTGCGATTCGCGAGCATCCAGAGCGAGATGCAGAACGCGATGCCGATGGCGAACAGGATGGGAATCGCCAACGCGACGAAGAGCCGTTTCAGCAACTCGCCGCTCCGCATCACCTCCGGCTGCCCGTTGCCGACGTTCGCATCGTCGGTCGTGACCGGCGCGACGTCGCGATGCAGGTCGGCGCGGTGGGTGAAGCCCTGCGCGGTGATCGGGTTCAGCGCAAAGTACGCCTGCCCGACCATGATGGCGACGAGCATCATCGGCAGGAGGATCATCCAGGTGAGGAGCAGGTTGCGCCCGATGACCGCGACCGCGCGCCACGTGTCGGCACTTAGCAGTCCTTTGCGCGGGGTGAGGAAGTTGGAGAAGAGGCGCAGGTGGTGGATGGGATCGACGCCCGCGGACATCGCGCTGTCGCTGACGTGCGTGTCGCCCTCGCCGCCTTTGCGCTCTTCGCGCTTCCGCCGGACGTCGTGCCGCTCCGTCTCCAGCCGCTCCCGCGGCGGAAAGATCTCGCCGTCTATGCGCTCCGGCCGCGCGAGCCACGCGCTCCACCATCCGCCGACATACCCGCCACCCGAAACGGTGGAGAGGTAGTCGAACATCGGGAGCACCCCGCGATCGGCCAGGCCCTGCAACAGACCGAGACAGAACGTGGCGCTGCGAATGCCGCCACCCGAGAGCGCGATCGCCGCCAGATTCTCCGGCCTTCCTGCCCCGCCGTCCCGCCGCCGCTCGTGGATCTCGCCGAACTCGCCTTCGAGGACTTCGCGCAAGGACTCGGATTCGCTGAAGTCGAGCTCCTCGCAGCTCGCATCGCACTCCCGGATGACTGCCATACTGCAACCTCTCTTTCGGAGGAGAGGCTTTGGGACGGCGTTTCCCTACCGCGGAATGTCTTGAATCACGCGTTGGAGGCGATCGCGCGGAACGCTTTCCTCGCCATCCCGCCGAAAAGACTCCCGCAAAACCTCGGCGAGCACGCGGATGTGCGCGCGCGCCCGTTCCGCGTCGTGCAGGACGACGGCGCCGATCGCACGCAGCGCCTGCACGACGATCGCTGGCTGGACACGCAGCGTGAGCGTGGCCATCTCCGCCCGCGCCTTCGCCGCCTCCAGCCGCGATTCGTCGACGCGCGCCTGAGCGTCCGCGGCCCAGCTGCGCAAGGTGTTGCCCAGGCCGGTCACGAAGGTCACGGTCAGCAGCGTGTCGTGAAACTCGTAAACCAAAACCTCGGCGAACGCGTAGCCGAACTGCCGCCACGGGACGAACAGGCTCTGGAGCAAGGCGTCGAAGGCGATGATCGTCAGGCTCGCGATGATGAGGAATGCGCCCATCGAGACGAGCTCGAAGATGCGCGGCAACCCGCGCGCAGCGAGGGCATCGAAGAAGGCGAAGATGATCAGTGTCAGAAGGAAGTTGAAGACGGTGTCCGTGACGCAGTAACGCGCGATGCGCCAGAAGCCCTGCACCGGGGAGAAGAACGGCGGCTGCATCACGAGATGGAGGAAGACGAGGAGATCGTAGAACGCCCAGAAGACCGCGGCGTTCCGGATGACGGCGGGCATCGCGAGCAGGCGGAGCGGCTTCTTCAAGATGCTGCCCTCAGCTCCGGCATCGACATCCGCACTGTGACGCTTTGCGTGTCGGCGTCGCGTTCGATGGCGAACGTTTGCCGGCCGCCGTAGAGCAGATCGAGACGTGCGCGCACGCAGGCCAGGCCGATGCCGTGGCCGGCCGAGGAGCGCGCGTCATCACCGGCGTCCGTGTTGCGCACGGAGAGGAGGAGCCGGCCATCATGCAATTTGCTCCCGATCGAGATGCGGCCGCCGTTCTCCAACTGCTCGATGCCGTGGCGGATGGCGTTCTCCAGCACCGGCTGGAGGATGAGCTGGGGAACGACGCATTGCAGCGATGACGACTCGACGTCGACCTCCACTTCGAGCCGCTCGGCGAAACGCACTGCCTGCAACTGCAGATAGCGCGAGGCGAAGTGCATCTCTTCGTCGAGCGTGACGGCGGCGTTGGTGCGGGTGGTGTAGGTGAGGAGGTCGTCGAGACCGTCGAGCATCTCCCGCGCCGCCGCCGGATTGCGCGCGGCGAGCGTGGAGATGCCGCTCAAGGTGTTGAAGAGGAAATGCGGCTCGAGCTGCGCCGCCAGCGCAGAAAGCTCGGCGCGCGCTTTCTCGGCTTCGAGGCGGGCGTGGCGTTCGGGCGCCGTCTTCTCGACGTGCCACCACTGCAAGCCGCGTCCGAGGGCGACGATGGCGACGACCCACATCAGGGTGAGATAGAAGTCGGTCCGCAGCAACGCTTCCAGCTCGGATTGCTGCGTGCTGTGGCGATGAGGGCCGATCGTCGTCAGAAGAAACGAGCGCTCGTAGATCGAGAGCAGGGTGCAGGTGAGGACGATGAACGCGGCGAACGGCAGCGCGACGAGGCGCCGTTTGCCGGCCGTGAAGTCGATCATGAAGAAGATCACCCACGACAGGAGCCACCACGTGACGGCCTGGCTCAGCGCGTAAGCGCCGAGGGAGAGCTTCATGGAGAGGTTGGCGCCCGCGTACCAGAGCAGGTATCGCGACCAATTCTCGACCGCGAGCAGGAGCCAGATCGCCGCGAGGTTGCGGCGGAGGCGAGGCAGCGAGGTGATGCCGCCGGTCATGCCGCCCCCTCGAGCTCGCGGGCGCTCACAGGCCTTCGACCATGCCGCGCAGGCGGTCGCGATACGGCGCGCTGAGCGTGAGGCGCGTTCCGTCGCGCAGGAGCACGATCTGCTCGCGGTTGAACGACGACTGCAGCTCGGCGATGCGGTCGACATGAACGATCGTGCCGCGCTGGATGCGCACGAAGAGGCCGGGATCGAGACGGGTCTCGATGGCGGCGACGGTCGTGCGGAAGAGATACGCCGCCTTGCCCGCGTGGACGCGGACGTAGTTGCCCGCCGCCTCGAGCCAGTCGATCTCGTCGACGCGCAGGAGCTGAATGCGTCCCGGCGCCTTGATGGCGATGCGCGTGAGCCATTTCTCGGCCGAGCTGGCCGGCGTCAGAGGAAGCGGCGCCGGCGACTGCGGCGCCATCTCCCGCCGCACGCGAGCCAGCGTCTTGCCGAGACGGTCGGAGTCGAAGGGCTTCATGAGGTAGTCGGTCGCCTGTTCTTCGAAGGCGCGGACGGCATAACGGTCGAAGGCGGTGACGAAGACGAGGAAGGGCGCGGCGGGCGTGGCAGTGCGGATCTCGCTCGCGACGTCGAAGCCCGAGAGGCGCGGCATCTCGATGTCGAGAAAGACGACGTCTGGATGCGCCCGCGGCAGGTCGGCCAGAAACGCCGACCCGTTCCGGTACTCTCCCACGAGCTCCACCGCGTCTTCGGCCAGGAGCAGCTCGCGCAAGGCTTCCCTCGCGAGCGGCTCGTCGTCCACGATGACGGCCCGAATCGGCAGCATGCATGGTGTACGGCCCTCGACGCGAAAGAGTTCCCGAGCGACGTTGTCGAAACCGTGACAGATGGCCTCCCTCCGCCCGGGCGGGCGGAGGGAGAGGGGGATGGGACTACTTCCACGGGTTGCACTGCTTGCAGTCGCCGCCGGCGGTGACGCAGTTGATGCACTTGTTCACCGCGTCCGAGTAGTGCTTGATCGGCGGGCCTTGGGGCCTGGTGTTGTACAGACCGATCGTGGTGGTGACGTCGTGGTTCCCGTGGTGGTCGTAGAGGTAGCAGAGATAAGACGTCCCGCAGTTGATGTTCGACGCCGGATTGAACGCGTAGTCCTTTGCGCAGTGTTGCTGCTTGGCCGCCGACGCACGGATCTGCATCAGACCACGGGCTTTCTTGGCGCTCACCTTCGTCGGGTCTCCCTGGCTTTCTTCCAGGACCACGCAGAGGACGGTGTTGTCCGACAGTGCCTTGCAGGTGTTGTTGGCGTGGATGAGCTTTTTGAGCACATCGCAAGGGCACTTCTTCAGCCCGAACGGATCGATATACATCACCGGCATGTCTTCGCTGTAGGTGTAAGACCAGAGGCTGGCGGGATTGGAGACCGGGCTGCTCACGCCGAGCGGGTCTTCGCTCAGGAATCGGCCGTTGTCGGAAGCGAGGAAACGGGCGCGGAAGTAGTACTGCCCGGGCACGTCGCCGGCTTCGCGGGCGGTGAAGCGGAAGGGCTGGGGAATCGTCTCCGTGGCGAGGCGCGTCACGCCCCACGCGTCGTACTGATAGTCGTCCACGACCGTGCCGTCGGTCGCGTTCACGGCAACGATCGAGCCGAGGGCGTCGACGTCGAAGAAGGAGACGGTGCCGCCGCGAAACATCGCCAGCGGCTCGTCGATGCCGATTCCGTAGAGATAATCGGTGACGGTGGCGCCGGTGTCGCGCAGCAGGTTGACGTCCGCGTAAATCGACTCCGTGGTCGTGCCGCCGCTGGTACGCGTGGTGCGGCGGCCGGCGTAGTCGTAGCGATAAGAGGCGGTCGCCGCGCCGCTGACGCCGGTCATCCGGTTCTCTCGATCCCAGGTGAACGTGTAGCCGGTTTGGGTCGTGGTGTTGCCGTTTGCATCGTAGGCGTAGGCGCTCAGCCCGTCGCTTGACATCCGCTGCCAGGCGTTCGGATTCGTGCCCGCGCTCTGATAGGTGTAGGTACGGGTCGTGGTGTTGACCGTCGCCGTCAGACGATTGCCGATCGCGTCGTACGTCCACGAATGCGTGTCGCCGTTGAGCGCTCCGGCGACCGGGTAGTCTGCACGCGTCAGCCGGTAGAGCGCGTCGTAATAGAACCGGGTGTCGGCGGCGGAGAGCCCTTGCGACGGAATGGTCGCGGTGATGCGCGTGCGTTCGCCGAGCATCGTCGGGAGACCGGTGGCGTTGTCGACGTCGTAGCCGTAGGCGAACGTCGCCAGATGCCCGGCCGTGGGATGGACATTGTCCACCAGCGTGAGGCGCGCCTGCTCGTCGTAGCCGAACTGCCGTGACTGGCCGTTGGGGAACGTGATGCTTTCCATCTGCCCGTTCGGACGGTAGGTGTACTGGAAGCTCCCGCTGAGCGGAGACCATTGGATCGTGCGAGGGCTGCTGTCCGTGTAGTACCCGTAGGTGGACGTCGGTCCGCCCGAGAGCGAGACGGTGCTCACGCGGCCTGCAGCGTCATGTGTGTAGGTGAGCGTTCCTCGCGTAGCTTCCGTGTTCGTGGCGACCTGGAACTTCGCGTCGTAGGTGAACGTGTGGACCTCTCCGGGCGACACGGTGAGGTCGTTCACCTGGACGAGCTGCTTTCCGTCGTAGAGGTAGTTGAGCGATCCGCCGGTCGAGTACGTCTCTGTCGTGATGCGTTTCAAGCCGTCATACGTGAACGTGACGGACTGTCCCTTCCGGTCGGTCTTGCGGTACAGCGTGTCGTCGGGGTTGAAGACGTAGGTCTCGCTCTGGCCATCGGGGAAATGGGTGGCGGTCTGCCGGCCCTGCGCGTCGAAGGTGAACGTCGTGATGTTTCCGTTCGCGTCGTTCAGCGCGACCGGAATGCCTTTGTCGTAGCCGTAGAGCGTTGCGTTGCCGGCGGCATCGATGAAAGCCGCCAATTGCCCGAACGCGTCGACGCCGCTGCGCGTCACGCGGCCGTTCGGATCGGTCACGCGGTTGAAGATGAGGTTCGGAAAGGACGGCTCGAGCTGGTCGTAGACGCAGCTCGTCGTGAACACGAGCGTCGAGGAGGAGCTCGGCTTGGGCAGCGTGACGGACGTCGTGCGGTTCAACGCGTCGTAGGTGTATGTCACCGTCTTTCCGAGCGCGTCCGTCTCGGATGTCTGCCGGCCGAGCGTGTCGTAGGCGTAGGTGACGACCGGCCGTGTGCCCGCGTCGTTGTTCGATGGCAACGTCGTCGAGAGAAGGTTCCCGGCGCCGTCGTACGCGGAGTCGGTCACGGCGCCCGCTGCGTCGGTCATGCTCGTGACACGGCCGTGCGTATCGTAGACATACGTCGCGAGGAGAGACGTCGTTCCGTCGCCGTTCAGTCGGGATTCACGGTAGACGGCCCCGGGCGCCGGGGATCCGGGTGCGTAGTACTCCGTGCGCCAGCCCACCCATTTTTGATCGATCTGCGTCGTGCGCGGACGATAAGGCGTGATCGACACGACCTTCTCCGGGAATTGCGTGTCGTAGACGTAGCGGTACTCGATCGAGCTCGGGCCGCCATCGTCGAGGATGACGCTGGAGATGCTTCCGTTGCCGGCGTATGCGTAAGTGGTCTTCTTGCCCACCTCGTCGATCTTCGCGACGATCAGGCCGTTGGCGTCGTAGGTCGCGTGCGAAGCGACCGTGGCGCCGGGCGCGAGGCGATCGGTGACGAGCCCGCCGTCGGTATACGTGAACTTCCACAGGTGGCCGGCCGAATCGGACTTCGCGGTGACGGCGGCGTTGCCGTTGTAGGTGTACAGATACGTCCACGTCTCGCCGTCTTCGGTGTAGCTGTGCGTGCGGCTTTGCGGGTCGTAAGTGATCGTGGTGACGTTCCGGCCCCAGGGATCGGTGACGGAGCTGAGCAGCGGTGCCCAGCGATTGGCCACGTAGTCGTAGGTCGTCTTCTGTCCGAGGGGATTGGTGGCTCCGGTGAGGACACCGCGGGCGTCGTAGTCGTAGTGAACGCTGCGACCCGTGAAGTCGGTGACGTCGCTGATGCGTCCGTCGCCGCCCCAGGTCACGTCGAGAAACCGACCCGATCCGGACATGTCCTGCACGCGTTGCAGGCGATCACCGGAGTAGGTGTAGGCGAGCGTGTTGCCGTAGTCGTCGACCATGCTGAGCAGCTTTCCCGTCGCATCGAAGTGCAGGACAGAGCGGGTGCGCTGAAGCGTCAGATCGAAGGAACCGTCTCCGTTGTGAACGAGACGATCGAAGCGTCCGTTCGGCGGCGTGAAGCTCCCATCCCCATTTTCCTTGAACCGATAAAGCGATCCCTCGGGCACCCGGACGTCGGCTTCCTTGAGCACGGTCGAGGGAGCCCCCGCGAGATAGACGGTGTAGCTCAGATGTGCGGAGAGGCTGGAGACCCAGCCGAAGCCGAGGTCTCCGTCGATGGCCCGGTTGCTTTGATAGTGGCGCGTGGCCTCGAGCGGAAAACCGGGGGTGCCGATTTGCAGGTCGACGACGTCCGAGACATAGACGCCCGTCGCCGCATAACAGGGCGACATCGTGCATTTGTCGCAGGGCTCGCACTTCGGGTCGGGCTCCGGCGGCGCATAGCAAGGCGACTTCGGATTGTCCGCAGAGCAAGGTCCCGTGGCGTTGCCGCAGTATCCGATGTACGCCGCGGATGCCGACAGTGCGGTCAGCAGGAAGAGAAGCGCCGCGAGGGCCGAGAAGGGGACCGGCAGGCGGCGGGTGCGTTCGTGAAGGTTTTTCATGCTTTCCTCGCCTCAGTACTTGATCGTGGTCAGGATGTCGCCGCTCGCGCGGTTGCCGATCGGGTCGGTCGCGGTGACGAGAACCTGGTAGAAGCCGGGGGCCACGGGCATGCCGTTGTCGGCCTGGCCGTCCCAGGTCGCGGTCACGTGTCCGGGCGCGGTGTTGGGCAGCGTGATGGTGCGGAGGAACGTGCGCGACTCGAGGTTGCGTAGCGCAATGGTCACCGTCGCCGGGCGGCTGAGGTACGTCTGCAGGTCAAAGGCGATCGTCTGCGGCGTGCCGGTGCCGGGGCCGAAGACCGCCGGCGTCACGCGCACGTTGTCCACGATCGTCTGGGTGCCGTAGAGGACGACCGCGTTCGTCGGCCAGCCGGTCGTCGCGGCGCGGATGCCGATGCCGCGGATCTCGCGGTACGCGCCGGTGTTGTCGACGCCGGCCCAGCTGAACGTATGCGTTCCGGCCGGTTGCCAGAGATCGATGACCGGACAGTAGAACGTCGGGCTCGGAGCCGAGCAATCGCCGCCGACGCTCGAGCCGAGCGTGGACGTCGCGATCGTGACGAGCGCCGGCTGGTTGAAGCTGTACGTGAAACGGAGCGGCCGGTTGTTGTAAGGATCCCACTCCGGGATGACGAGGCCGTCGTTTTCGGCCGCCAGGTCGTTGCGGTAGTCGGTGCTGTGGTCGAGCGTGAACGTGTGCGTGCCGTCGGTGACGGTCGCGAGGTAAAAGTACGGCGCATCGGGAAGGACCGCGCCGCCGTCATCGAGACCGTTCCAGGCGTCGTTGAACGTGCCGGCGTTGCGCGCATTCGAGACGACGAGGTTGCGGACGACGCTGCCCGCCGCATTGCGGATCGTCAGCGTCTCGGTCAACGGGAAGGGCAGGCTCGACGAGTACGTCACCGTCTGTCCTCCGACGCCGTTGAACTGGTAGCCGCTCTGCGTGACGCTGAAGTGCCCGACCACCACCGGGAGGACCGGCGTGCTCGCGCTGTTGCCGGCCTTGTCGGTGGCGTCGAGCCGGAATGCGTAGCTGCCGTTCGCCAGCGTCGCCGTCGCCCACGTGCCGAGCGAGGCGTTGCTCACCGCGGTCGTTCCGCCGTTGAGCCTCCACCATGCTGCGGGCGAGGCGCCGTTGCCCTGCTGCAGCGTCCAGTCTTTGAGATTCGCATCGGCGACGTTGCCGATCGGCGAGATGGACGTGCCGCCGTTCAGGTAGACGTTCGAGACGACATAGCCGGAAGTGGGTGAGGTGATGGCGATCGCCGGCGGCGTCGTATCGAGCGTCGTCGTGCCGCTGACGTTCGCCGTCGCGGTGCCGACGGCCGCGTCGATGCGCACCGTGTAGGCGCCGTCGGGGGCGACGGTGCCGACTGCGTTTCGGCCGTCCCACGTGAAGCCGATCGCGGCGCCGCTGCCGTTCTGCGCGCGTACGACGTTCGACGCGGCGTCGAGGAGGGAGACGGTCCAGGTGGTGTCGTCGTAGTTGGCGGTCGAGGCGATCGGGGAGGTGTCCTGCACGCTGTCGCCGTTCGGGCTGAAGAAAGCCTGCGTGGCCGGCGTGCCGACGACCAGCCCGCGGCTGCTGTCGATCACCGCCACGCCGCGGGCGATCGTCGCCGGCGGCAGCGACGGAGCCGTCGCGGCGATCTCGTAGCTGTACGTGCCGTTCGGCTGGGCCGTGCCGGAGTCGTTCTTGCCGTCCCAGGCAATCGCGCCGGTCGTGCCGCTCGTGGTGAACGTGCGCACGCTGTTGCCGCCGGCATCGCGGAACGTCACGGCTGCGCTGCCGCTGACGAGCAGCCCGTAGTCGAGCTTGGTCTGGACGGCGATCGCCGGGCTGAACGCCCGGTTGCGTTGCAGGGCCGATGTCAGATACTGCGCCGTCGTCGGAGCGGCGACGAGCCACGGCTCTGCGATCGCGTTGCCCGATACCGACTGCTGTCCCGTCGCGCAGCTGCCCGGCGCGCAGGCGCCTGCGGCGCTGCCCCAGTAGTTGAGCGATGCGAAGACCTGCGCCGTCTGGGTGACGAGCACGCCGGCCGGATTCGCGGCGAAAACGGAGTTCGTGATGCGCGGCGTCGCGCTGCGCGTCGCGACCAGTCCGGCCACGGCGTTGTTGCGCAGCGTGAGGTGATCGAGCTGGGGCGAGAGGCCGTTCACGGTCAGGCCGCCGCGTTGATACGTCGAGCTCCCCGCGTACTCGATCGTCGCGAACGAGAGGCTGCTGGCCGGCGAGCCGGCGAAGTCGCCGAGGAGGAGGCCGTACCAGAAGCCGGCGGTGGTGCTGCCGTTCGCGGTGAAGAGAATCGGCGCGGCCGCGGTGCCGTTCGCGCGCAACGCGCCTTTGTCGGCGTTCGCGGCGACGATCTGCGTGTTGGAAGCGAAGCGCACCGAGTTGCCGGCGGCGATCGTCAGGATCGGCGCTGCCGGCCCTTCCACTGTGATCGCGCCGGTGAGGATGTATGGCAGGGAAGCCGTGGGCCAGGTGGTGTCGGAGGTGATGAACCCGCTGCGCACCTCGATCGCGTTGCCGCCGGTGTTCCCGGTCGCGGTGAGCGAGGAGGCGTCGGAGAGGCCGAGGTTCGTCGGGAGGGAGATGGCGTAGCCGGCGTTGTTCGTGAACGCGTCGCCGGTCAGGGCGAGCGTCGCGGCGCCCATGCCGCGCACGCCGGGTCCGGAGTTGTTGCTGATGGTCGAGTTGCTGATCGTCGAAGTGCCGCCGAGGATCACCGCGCCGCCGTAGGTGTTGTTGCGGATCGTGGCGTGGTCGACGACGTGCGCACCGCCGGCGATCGTCAGGCCGCCGATGGTGTAGGACGTGTTGCCGGCATACTCGATCGTCGTGTAGGCGACGGAGCTGGCCGGACCGCCGGCGAAGCCGCCGAGATAGAGGCCTCGCCACGAGCCTGGAGAGGCGGTGCTCGACGTGAGAATGATCGGCGACGCCGACGTGCCGTTCGCCTGGAGTCCGCCTTTGTTGTTGGCGTTGATCGTGAGTTGTCCGCCGGAGGCGAAACGCACGGTCGCACCCGGCTCGATCGTCAGGATCGGCGCCGCCGCTCCTTCGACGAGCACGTTACCGGAGACGAGATACGGGACGGCGCTCGCGCGCCAGGTGCGATTCGCGGCGATCGTGGTGGGGCGGAGCTCGACGGCGTTCGTGCCGTTGCCGGTGGCGGAGAGGCCGGTCATGCCCGTCATCCCCGCGTCGGCCGGCATCGTCATCGCCAGGCCGGTATTCGAGGTGAGGCTCGTATCAGTGAGCGTCGCGCCGCCGGCGACGATGTTGATGCCGATGCCGCTGTTCTGGCGGACGTCGCAGTTGCTGATCGACGGCGTGGCGCCGCCCTCGATGCGAATGCCCGCGTGCGCGCTGAGCCGTGCCGTCACGTGGTCGAGCGACGGAGCGATGCCCGTGATGTTGATGCCGCCGACGCTATAGGCGGTCGAGCCGGCGTACTCGACGGTGGCGTAGGAGATCGAGCTCGCCGGCGGCGAAGCGGTCGCGCCGAAGGCCACGCCATACCACGAGCCGGCGCTCGGAGTCGCGGCGCTGCTGGTGAAGAGGATTGGTGCGGCGGACGTGCCGTTCGCGACCAGACCGCCGCTCGCGTGGTCATTGATGATGAGATTCGTGCCGCTCGCGAACTTGAACGTCGTGCCCGGCTCGATCGTGAGAACCGGAGCGGCCGGGCCTTCGACGCGGATCGCGCCGGCAATCAGATACGGCGCGGCACACGTGCGCCACGTGCGATTCGCGGCGATCGTCGCGCCGCGCAGCTCGACGCCGTTCGTGCCGTTGCCCGTCATGCTCATGCCGCCCATCCCGAGCAACTCGCTGTCGCCGGGAGCGGAGAGCGCCTTGCCGGTATTGCTCGCCACGACGAGGTCGGTGAACGTCGCCGAGCCGGCGTTCATGTAGATGCCGTAGTTCGCATTCGAACGGCTCTCACACGACGTGAAGACTGGCGCGCCCCCGTCGATGCGGAAGCCGGCGTACTGGTGATTGCGGGAGATGACGTGGTCGAGCGTCGGTGCGCCGCCGAGGATCAGGACGCCGGCGACGGAGTAGGTGGTGGAACCGGCGTACTCGACGTTCGTGTAGGACAACGAGCTCGCCGGCGCGCCGGCGGTGTTGCCGAGGCGCAGGCCATACCAGTAGCCGGCGGTGGCGGTGCCGTTCGACGTGAAGAGAATCGGCGAGGCAGACGTGCCGTTGGCCTGGATCGCTCCGGCCGCCGACACGTTCACGAGGAGCTGCGCGTGGGAGTTGCCTTTGACGACGACGCCGGCGTCGATCGTCAGCACCGGCGCGCTCGTGCCGCCGACGGAGACGTCGCCCGTCAACACGTAGGGGCTCCCGGCCAGCGACCAGGTCGTGTTCGTCGCGATCGTGCCCGAGACGGCGGTGTCGGCGGCGACGGATCCGGCGATCAACAGCAAGAGAACGGCGAGGAAGATGCGTCTCACCGGCGCACCTCCGCGGTCGCGACGGACGGCTTCGGCACCGTGACCCGGAACGCGCCGACCGCCGCCGGACCGAATTCGGAGAGCCAGTTGACGGCGACGCGGTGCTCGCCCGGCGGCAGACTCGCCGCCGGCACGGTGAGGCGCTTGCGGTTGCCGGGACGATCGACTGTGACGATGCGCCGTTCATCGACCCAGACGCTGAGCTGCGTCGGCTGGGCAAGGAAGCGCGAGGCGGTCGGCCCGTTG
>JAFAVZ010000606.1 GCA_019242175.1 Acidobacteriota bacterium | reverse complement strand
CGCGAGGAGCTGCGCGACTCCGAGCTCGTCCAGGAAAAGATGCGCGCACTGCTGAAACGGTACTTCCGCAAAAACATGGGCCGCCGGCCGTTGGTGCTGCCGGTGGTTTGGGAAATGTGAAGGAGAGACGGATTGAGAATTGAGAATTGAGGATTGAGGATTGGCTCAGAGTCATCCTCAATCCTCAATTCTCAATCCTCAATCCCAAACGCGATGACCATCCTCCAAGCCATCGTCCTCGGCCTTGTGCAGGGCCTCACCGAGTTCATCCCCGTCTCCTCGACTGCTCATCTCGAAATCGTTCCCGTTCTCCTCGGGTGGGGCGACCCGGGGGCGGCGGCGAGTGCGGTCATTCAGTTCGGGACGCTGCTCGCCTCGATCATCTATTTCTTTCGGGACATCGTCCGGCTGATCGTCGGGTTCTTCCGCGGGCTGGTCACGCGCCGGCCGTTTGCGGACACGGACTCGCGTGAGGCGTGGCTCGTCGTCATCGGCACGATCCCGATCGTCATCCTCGGCCTCGCGTTGAAGGATCACATCGAGTCGACGTTCCGTGGGCTCTGGATCGTGACGACGATGGTGATCGTGATCGCGATCCTCATGCAGATCGCGGAAGGCTTCGCGAAAAAGCATCAGCTGCGGACGTTCGAGCAGCTCAACACCGGCGACGCCATCACCATCGGCCTCGGCCAATGTCTCGCGCTCATTCCCGGCTCGTCGCGCAGCGGCTCGACGATCATGGCCGCGCTGTTCCGCAAAGTAGAACGCGCGACCGCCGCGCGCTTCTCGTTCCTGATGAGCATCCCGGCGATCGGCGGCGCCGGCATGCTGGAGCTGATCCACGAACGCCATCACCTCGCATCGCTCGGCTGGACGTCGATCGTGGTGTCGATCGTGGTCGCGTTCATCTCCGGCTACGCGTCGATCTGGTTCCTGCTGCGCTACCTGAAGACGCACACGACGCACGTGTTCATCTACTACCGCTACGCGCTAGGAATCGTGATGATTGCGCTGCTGGCGAGCGGTTGGCTGAAGGCGTAGCGCGTAGCTACTGCACGCCCCGCCGCCCGCCCAGCGTCATCTTCGAGCTGCCGGTCCCGTCGTCGTCGATCGACTTCGAGTGCACGGGCGGTTTGCCCGTCGCGAGGAACGAGCGGAGGATCTCAATGCGGTGGGGGAGGAACACGTCCTGCACGGCGGGAGAGACGCCGAAGCGCGTCTTCGGGCCGCCGTCGCCGTCGCGCATCTCGTTCGGATTCTCGGTCACGTGTTGGGCGCCGACCGCGCGAGGCAGGACCACGCCTTCGCCGATCGGTCCGCTCAGCACGTGACAGCCGACGCAGTTCAGCGACTCGGCGCGGTTGATGACGAGCAGCGGCGTGAGCGTGCTGCCGGTGCGCGTGAGCTCGGCCTGAATCCGATCCGAAAAGTCCTTGCCCGCCGGCGTGTTCTGCGACGCCGCGAACGGCCCGTCGTAGATGAACGGCAGCCCGCCCGGATCGCTCTCGTGCATGCTGTACTTCGGCGACGTCTCGAGGAAGAAGAGGTTGACGTCGCGGATGGCCAGCCTCGCGACCTGGGTCACGAACTCGTCGCGGAATTGCTTTGCCGGATCGCTCGTGTCGTGGCCGTCGAAGAGGCGGCCGGGCGGCATGTTCTCCAGCATGTCCGGCAGCATCATCAGGCGGCAGTTCGAGCCGGCGCAGTTCTTCGCGAGCCGGAACTGGTAGAAGCGGAGGCTGTTCTCGGCCTGCCCCAACGTCATTTGCGCGCTGCGGACGCGGCCATGTTCGACGCCGCCCGCGTAATGGGCCGCATCGATGACGGGCTCGAAGCCGGGGATGCCGTCGAAGAAGAGCTCCTCGAGCTTCGCGCGTCGCTCCGACAGCGAGTCGACGCTCGAAAGGTCGGCCCAGAACTGCGCCACCGGCCGGCACGCCGTCAGCCCTTGCTCCGGATGCGGATTCGGCAACACCGCCTCGAAGATGAAATGGAGCTCGTCCTTCGGCGACGCGACCCGCGCGTAGACGATGCGGTATTCGCCGCAATGCGAGCCGTCGATCGGCGTCAGGTCGAAACGGTTCATGACCGCGATCGGGATGTACTCGCGTCCGGGGAAAGGATTCGAGCTGGCCAACGCGCCTTCCGGCGTCGGGCAACGGCGGGGGAAACCGTTGAAGGACGGCTTGCCGTCGGGGAGGAGGAAGTCGTCGCAATGCGGCGCATCGGCGACCGCCAATCCCGGCTTCGGATTCTGTGTATCGAGCCACTGCTGATAGAGCTGCAAGCCGGTCGTCGGCGTGCCGCTCCGTTGCGCGAGCGCGTTCATGAGCCGCTCGAAGGCGAAGCCGTCGAGGATCGCCTTGTCCGTGATCGCGAACGACCGCGTCGCATTCAGCTCCGCAACAGGCGGCGCCGGCGGCAGAAAGCTTCGTCTGCGCGCAGCGGCCACGGAGAGCAAAGCCACGGCCGAGAGCGCTGCCACACGGAGGACGCGGTTCATGACTTCGGATGATACGGCGCCGGCTTGCGCAGCGTTTGAGTGGCGAGCGCGATCGCCGCTTCGAGCACTTCGTCGCGTCCGGCGCGGATGCCGGCCACGGTCGGCGCGACCTTCAGATCGGGCTCGATCCCGACGCGTTGCAGTTGCCGGCCATCCGCATGGCGCACGTCGTGGCCGGTGAAGCTCACGCGCAGGCCGCCGGGGAGATAGAACCACGTGACGTCGCCGTCGGCGCCGGCGGTCGGCGTCCCGACGAACTTCGTCCCGCTCGCGACTTTCATCCAGATCGCCGTGTGCTCCGCCTGGCTGATCGCTTGTTCGTCGACGAGCATGAACGTCTCGCCGGCATACTTCCACTTCTCGGAAGTCGGCAGCTCCTGGCGGAACTCGATGGAGAAATTCGTCTCGTTGCCGATCGGCGCCTGCACCAGCCGGCGGCGGAAGATCGCGCCGATCTTCGCGTTGCGTTTGTTGAAGCGGCCGATCATCGGCGTCGCGACGCCGTTCGGATAGCCGCGCATGTCGAAGACGATCGCCTGCGTGTTGCGCATCGCCTCCATCATCGCGTCGATCTGCGATACGGTGAGCACGCGGAGGTCGACGTAGCCGATCTCGGGCGTGATCAGCCGCCACGCCTCGCCTTTGCCCAGCGTCGTGTAGTACGAACGCTTGCGCGGCGCTCGGAGCTCGCGGCGCGTGCCGTCGGATTTCTCGAGCAAGGCGACGCCGGTCGAGCCTTCATCGCCGGCGGTGAGTCTTAGTGCGAGGCGGTAGCGGAGGCCGGCGGGGGAGGAGGCGGTGAGCCATTCGGAAAGGCGTTCCGCGCGATGCGCGACCGGCTCGCCGTCGATGGAGAGGAGCTCGTCGCCAACCGTCGCGCCGTACGCCGCCTGCTCGTCGAGGATGCGCGTGACGATCCAGCGATGCTCGACCTGCTTCACCTCGATCGGCATCGGCGAGCGTCCGCCGGTGAGGCGCAGGATGGTGGGCGTCCCGAGGATGTTGGTGTGCGTGTCGGCGACGTTGCGCATGATCTTGATCACCGCGGCGTCGTACGCTTCTTCCGTCTGCGCCTCGAGCATCCAGCGCACGGCTTTCGGCAGGACGGCGTCCCAGTCGCCGATCAGATCGATGTACGGATAGAACTCGCTGATGATGCCCCACATCCGCGCGGCGGCGAGCAATCGATACTCGACCGCGGGGGACTTCATGTCCGCGTAGCGCTCATCGCGGCGCCAGTTCAACTCCGGGAGCGGCACCGGCTTCCGCGCGTGCGCCTGCGGCTCCGGTCCGCGCAGCCGCTTCTTCGCCGCGTCGAAACCTTCGCCGGGCGCGACTTCCACGTCGGCGCCGCCATCCCACGCTTCGAGCGGCTCGGCGATGCGGATCCAGGCCGTGTAGCCGCCCATCAGTTTCACCGCCATCTGCGGCGGCGCCAAATTCATCCGCCCCTCGGAAACGATTTGCGCCGCGCCGCTCTCCTGCAGCGCCCGAACGAACGGCGGCACGGGCGTGACGTTGTCGATGACGAAGACGAGGCGCTTGCCGTCTGTCGTCTTCGTCCACGTCTTCTTCGGGACGGTGAAGAACGCGGTGTAGTAGCCGCGCGACGAGCCGTCGTCCTGCGGCCGGTACCCCGAGTGCATGATCTGCCGCTGCGCCGGCTGCGAGCTGTCGCGCACGACCGGCAGTTCCTCGAGGACGAAAAACTCCGCGTCCGGTTTGCCGGTGCGCATGTCGACGACGATGCTCTTCGCGTCCTCGATCTGCTTCGCGACTTCTTCCTCGCGATCGCTCAGCCGCATCGCGCCTTCGAAACCTTCGAACTGGCGAAAGTCGAGGTACAGCACGCCGTCAGCCGTACGCGCGGCGTTCTCCGTAGGCGCCGCATAGGCCGCGCGCGTCGACGTGATCGCGTCCCCTGTCACCGCAAGCATCGCGCGCAACGCCTCGGTGCGCTCCGCGTCCGACTGCGCGTACCGCACCTTCGGCACCGCCGCGACGAACGCCGCATCCCAGTCGATGTCGCGATCGTAGAGATACGGCTGGTAATAACGGACGGCAGTCCAGAGCCGGATCAACTCGCAGAGGTTCGCCGTCTCGTCGGCAGCCGCGGAGAACGCGAACAGAAGGGAGAGCAGGAACAACGACCGGACGCGCATGCGTCCATTATCGCGTGCGCAGCTTGATCCGCTCTTCGAGCACGATGTCCTTGCGGAACTCGCCGATGCGCAGGTGCCATTCGGCCACCTGATACAGCGCGTCGGCGGGCACGAGGCCGACCACTTCGCTGGAGATCACCGCCACGCCGAAGCGTTCCGCCTCCTCCTTCACCACGCTGAACGCGCGATGCATCGGCGTGCGGCGGAAGTCGAGGAGGTTCATCGACACCTGCACGATCCCGCGGCTCTTCAACTCGATCGGCAGCGCGCGCACGAAGCGCAATCCGCCGCTGATCCCCCGCACGGCCTTCGCGCAAGCCTGCGCGACTTCCACGCGGTCCGTCCCGAGCTGCATGTTGAACGCGATGAGCGGCACGCGTGCGCCGACGACGCTCACGCCCGCGGTCGGATGCACGCGCGACGGGCCGAAGTCGGGCTGCCAGCGTTCATCGGTGATCTTGTGCGGGAACTGTTCGAAGCCGCCGGAACGGATCGTCGGCAACTCGCGCCGGTAATCGTGCTTCGCCGCTTCTTCATACAGGTAGATCGGCACGTCGAAGCGCGACGCCGCGTCGCGGGCGAAGCGTTCCGCAGCCGCGACGCACTCCGCCATCGACGTCCCTTCCAACGGCACGAACGGCACGACGTCCACCGCCCCGACGCGCGGATGCGCACCGTGATGCGTGCGCAAATCGATCCGTGCGGTCGCGATCTCGAAGAGCCGCATCGTCGCCTCGCGGATCGCCTCCTCACTTTCGGAGGCGTAGGTGAAAACCGACCGGTTGTGATCGGGATCGGAATGAACGTTCAGGAGGTGGACGCCATCCGTGGCGCGGATCGCGTCCGCGACGGCGTCGATGGTCGCCTGCTCGCGGCCTTCGCTGATATTGGGGACGCACTCGAACATGAAGTGGTTGCTGGTTGCTGGTTGCTGGTGAGGGAGAGCCATCGTGCGATGTTGGTTCTACGAGCAGCCAGTAACTAGCAACCAGCAATCAATCCGACAAAACCTGGATCTCCGGGATGTTCCGATACTTCTCCGCGAAGTCGAGGCCGTAGCCGATCACGAACTGCGGGTCGATGCTGAACCCCACGTAGTCCGCGGAGAACGGCACCTTGCGCGCCTTCGGCTTGTCGAGGAACGTCGCGGTCTTCACCGCCGATGCGCCGCGGCTCTCGATGTAGCGGAACACTTCGCGCATCGAAAGGCCGCTGTCG
>JAFAVZ010000548.1 GCA_019242175.1 Acidobacteriota bacterium | reverse complement strand
TCCCGATCGGCGCGAAGACCGACGATCCGCTGTCGATGTACCTCAGCGACATCTTCACCGCGCCGGCGAACCTCGTCGGCATCCCGGCCATCGCCGTGCCGTCCGGCTTCAGCAGCGAAGGCTTGCCGCTGTCGCTGCAGCTGATGGGCCCGCATTTCGGCGAACGCGCGTTGTTCCGCGCGGCAGCGGGGTACGAACGCTCAACGGAGTTCTGGAAACGGATGCCGAAGATGTAGGGGCGGGCTTCAGCCCGTCCGGGCCGGCTGAAGCCGGCCCCTACATTGCCGGAGCAACCTTCTCCAGCTTGTGCGTCACCTTGTAGTCGGCGCGCGACCAGGTGATGAGATACGGGATCTTCATCCCCGCCACGTCGCGGTAATCCTCGAAATCGTAAGCCTCGGGCACCACGCCATAATCGGTCGGCGTCTCGCGATAGCGGCGCACGAGCAATCCCGTCTCTTTGTCGAAGAACAGCCGCTCCGCCCGCCCTTCCGTGGCGCGCGCCTCGACGACGTACGTGTCGTGCCCGCGCACTCGTTCCGTGCCGGTCACCTGCATCCCTTTGTACATCTCATTGATGCGGAGCGGTCCGAGGAAGGCCGTGTTCGGCCCGCGGTTGGCGTCGGGCGGATAGGAGAAGTCGGTGTCGATCTTCACGCCCTCCGCGCTGACGTGGAACGTGACCGGGCCGCTCGTAGGCTCGGTGCGACCGTTCGCGCGCGTGGCGGTCGCCGTCGCATCGAACGCCGCCGGCTTCTCGCTGCCTGCAGCCTTGACGTACTTCGTCACCAGCTCGGCCGCCGCGGGCATCTTCGAGAGATCGGGCTTCGGCGGCGCCGGCGGCTGATTCCAACCCGCGCGATCAAGGGAGGGGATCGAGATCGGCTCGAGGTGGCCCTGATGGCAGCTGTTGCACGTCACGGCGAGCTCGCCGCCGAAGTGCCGTTCGTTGATGTCGCGCTGCATGAGGACCATCGTGCGCGCGACGTCCTTCGCCTGCTTCTCGTCCGACTCCCACTTGTCCGTGTGGCAGTGCGCGCACGTGACGCCGAGGGAGTTGGACATGAAGGCCATGACCGGGATGAGCTGGGAGGTGGGGAGGCCGGTCAGGACCTTGATGTTCTTCTTCGTCTTCTCCACCGGCGGATCGCTGGCCGGCGCCGTCTGCTGGGCCGTGACGACGGTGGCGAAGGAAAGAGCAAGGGCGAGCTTGCGCAACATGGGGCGCAGGTTGGCAGAAGTGGGGGAGCGGATGCTGCAACAGTTATGTAACGGCGATTCCGCACGCGCTGCTACAATGCCTCATCGTGCGGGTGGGTGGTGTCCGGGGGCTCGTCTTTTCTCTTTTCCTCCTTCAGGCGGCGGCCGCCTTTGCCGCGCCGGTCGTCTCCGCCGACATCACTCCGCAGTTCCGCGCCTCGCTCACACCCGATTACGAGATCGACGTCACCGTCAAGCCGCATGACGGCGACGCGTGGTCGCGTCTCGCGCGCCGCGTGATCGGAGACGGCGAACGTTGGCGCGAGCTCGCCGCATTCAACAGCGCCGTCGGCGACAAGCTCACCACCGAGCAGCGCATCCGCGTTCCCTTCGCCCTTCTCAAACCGCAGCTGCAGCTGCAGGTCATCAACTCCCTCTTCCCCTCCGACCGCGTCACGCCTGACGGCTGGAAGCACGTCGTCGTCGGCAGCGCGGGCATCGAAGGGGAGTCGCTCTGGAAGCTCGCCGAATGGTTCACGGGCGACGGCGCGAACTACGCCGCCGTCCGCAAGGCAAACCCGACGCAGGGACTCTCGACCCGCAAAGGTGACGTCATCGTCGTTCCCACAAAATTGCTCACCGCTGCGTTCGGCGGCGGCGAGGTGGAGGGACAGAATGCATCGTCGTCGTCAGCAGAGGTTCGGCACCCGGAAGACGATCCGGTTGAGCGTGGGACAGCGGATGCGCGCGCAGCGGAAACGGTGGAAGCCGTCGCCACCAGTGCGCCGGCGCTGACGTACGAGCGCGGCAGCGCCGAGCCATACGCCATCTACCGGCTGCAAAAAGGCGAGGCCCTCTACTCCTCGGTCGCCATCCGCTTCACGGGGCGCGTCTACTCGAACGACGTCGGCGACGTCCTCGACCGCATCGTGAAGTTCAATGGCATCGCGGACGTCTCGCGCATTCCGGTCGGCTATCCGGTGAAGATTCCGATGTCGTTGCTGCTGCCGGAGTACCGGCCGGAAAGCGATCCGGCGCGTCTCGCCCGCGAGGCCTCGCGCCGCGAAAGCGCGCGGCTGGCCCGGCGCATCACTGCCAAAGGCCTCGCCGGCGTCCACATCATCCTCGACGCCGGCCACGGCGGCCGCGACTCGGGCACGACGCAGGACGGCCTCTGGGAATCGAGCTACGTGTACGACGTGATGTGCCGCGTGAAGCAGGTCCTGGAAAAGAAGACCGCGGCGAAAGTCTCCGTCACGACGAAATCCAAATCTCTCGGTTACGACGTCATCGACCGCGATCTCCTCGGCTCGGCCAGCGATCACTCCGTGCTCACGAGCCCGAGCTACTTCCTCGACGACGCGCGCATCGGCGTCCATCTCCGCTGGTACCTCGCGAACTCCATCTTCCGCCGCGCGCTCACGTCCGGCGCGCCGAAGGAGAAGGTCGTGTTTCTCTCCATCCACGCCGACTCGCTCCATCCGTCGCTCCGCGGCGCGATGGCGTACATCCCGGCCGAGCGCTACGTGACCGGCTCTTACCAGAAGTCGGAAGGCGTGTACCTCGCGCGTGCCGAAGTGCGCGAGAAGCCGGTCGTGAAGCATTCGGAGAAGGAGTCGTTAGAGGCCGAGGGGCTTTCGCGCGAGCTCGCGGAATCGATCATCGACTCATTCGACGAAGGCAATCTGAAGGTGCATCCGTTCGACCCGGTGCGCGACAACGTGGTGCGCGGCGGGAAGGAGTGGGTGCCGGCGATCATCCGCTACAACATGGTCCCGACCCGCACGCTCCTCGAGATCTGCAACCTCGGCAATCCCCGCGACCGCGAGCTGATGAAGACGAAGAAGTACCGCCAGCAGGTGGCGGACGCGATCTATCGCGGCATCGTGCGTTTCTACGAGGATCGCGAGGATCCGACGCCGGCGGGCGTCGTGGCGTCGCGGATGAAGTAGCACGTCACCGTCGCGCTCGCAATCCCACCATCAGGATCGCCCACACTTCGTCGAAAGCCGCATCCACCGCGGCATCGCCCCACTCGCCGGCATGCGCGGGGTGATGGAAACGTGACGTAGCGGTCAGGATGGCGCGCGCCGCGCCGACGGGCTCGACCCGGCGGAAAGCGCCTTCCTTGATGCCGTCTTTGATCACGGCGGCGCTCAACGCGATCAGCTCGTCGACGTGCGCGGCGACGACGGTCGCGGCGTCGACGGCGAGCGTTCGATAAGCAGCGAACAGCTCCGGGTCTTCGGCGGAGCGTCGACGTTTGACGGCGATCAGCGCGTCGAAGAACTTCCGCAGGCGTTTCGGCGCCGATCCGCGGCCGGCGGCGATCGCGCGGAGCGGCGGCATGATGGTCTCCATCCACTGCTTGACCACCAGCTGCCGCAGCTCCGCCTTGTTCGCCACGTGCCGATACACCGCTGCGTGCGTCACCCCAAGGGCGCGGGCGACGTCCACCACCGTCGCGCGCTCCGGACCGAAGCGGCGGATGACTTCCTCCGCCGCTGTCAGGATCCGTTCGCGCGTCAGGGGTGCGTTGTCAGTCATCGAATCGCGATTCCGTCCAGTTCGGTCAACGTTTCCGAG
>JAFAVZ010000580.1 GCA_019242175.1 Acidobacteriota bacterium | reverse complement strand
GCCGTCAGCTTCGCCGCGCTCGATGCGTTCGAGCATCGCGTTGAAAACCGGACGACCGGGTGCCTTCGCACTATGCGCTTCTTCGAGCTTCTCTACGATTTGTATGTCGGCCTGATTCTCAAATCGGCGGAGGTTCTCACGCTCTTGTGATTGGAGCGACAGTGCTTGGTGCTCGTCATCATCGGTAGATTTTCGAACGTAGTGGATGTATTTCATGAGCCAAGGGCATGATGTGTGGGCGGCCCTTTCACAGTAGCTCGCGAGCCGGATTTTGCAAGTCCGGCGTCTTGGCGCGGGAGCGGCTTCGCCAGATGGCGAAAGAGTAAGGCGAGCCGCGTCGCAATCGGTCGGGCTTCCTTGGGCGTAAGTTCAACGCCATCTTTTCCGCAAATCTCGATGAATTCTTGAATGTCCTCATCATTGAGCAGCATTGCGACATTGTGAATCGCCCACGGGAGGCACGATAGGAGCGATAGACGTTCCTCTTGGTCCGATTACACCTGCTATCCCAATTTCACCGAGCCGCTACAGTGGCGGGCATGTTCACCCCGTCACAACGCTTCATACTGGCGCTGCGCTATAACAAAAATCTGCCGGCCGATCTTCGCGGATATCTCCACGACCGCGGCATTCCCGATTCGGTAATAGACGAAAAGCTGCTCGGCTGGAACGGGCACCGGATCGTCATTCCCGTCTTCGACTCGCAGAGCGCGATCTGCCAGTTTCGTTACGCCAGGTCCCCACGCGACCTAAGCGAGAGTCCCAAGATGCTCACCGAGTTTGGAACGGGGCCTGAACTCTACGGCTGGGAGCGTCTCGCGACTAGCCCGCGCCGAATCGTGATCTGCGAGGGCGAGTTCGACCGACCTTCGGCTAGCACGACGCTCCGACCACGTGACTGCGAAGCGCTCGCATTTGTTGGCCGGAGCTACGAGCTCGCCCAATACCAACTCCATGCGGCGATCTTCCATGGCCGCGCGCCGAATGTCGTCTCCCGACTCGTGCAGCGTGCAAAGCGGCTTGGCTTCATCTCTGCCGAGCGCCTGCACGGCATCGGCATGAACCGGCTGCGGCTCACGAATTCGGGCCGCGAGTTCCTTGTCGCGCGTGGTGTCGCACGCCGAGAGGAGCTATTCGTCCCTCAGCGCGCCGTGGCCCTCAAGGATCTCGCTCACACGCTCGCCATAAACGACCTGGCCGTCGCGCTGCGCCAACTGAGAACGCCTCCGACCCCAATTCTGCCGGCGTGGTTCCTGGCCCGGGCGCTCGGCGGCGCTTCCGAGGTTGTTCCCGACGTCCTCGCGATCTGGCGGAGGCCGAACGCAGCCGAGCTGCGACTCGCCTGCGAGATTGACCTTGGAGCGGAGGGCCTCCGGACCGTGTTCCTCCCGAAGCTCGAACGCCTCACCGTGTCGCTCGCTTCGCCTCAGACCGACGCCGGCATTCTCATCCTGACACGCGGCGAACGGCGCCTGCAGCACCTCGCAGGCTTTGCACGGACGGCCCCGATACCGGTCCTGCCCTTCCTCCTGCCGGAGACGGCGGGACGGGCGCGGATCGACCTCCTTCGGCATCTCGTCTCGGTCGAGTGAATCCCTTCCTTATCTTCGATAAGCGTCGGGATGGTCTCGCCATTTTTTCATTAGTTTTCAGTATCTTACGAGAGCGCGGGTGTGGAGACGCCTCCACAGTTCGTTTCCACATGCAAGGTCGACGGACACCTCACTCCCGTTGATGGATCGCCTTCTTTCGAGAGGCGTCCGAGGAGATTTCGCAGCTCCTCCCGAGACGAACCTTTCTGGCGCTGTTGCGGTGGTGTTTTCGGCACCGCGGGCTGGTTCGTCTCGGGCGGCCTCGGCGGAGCTGCTTTTGGCGATGTGGCAAGCTCGCTGGGACGAGCCGCGTAGCGTTCGTGCGAGAGCGCCGCGATCCGCTGCCGCCGCTCGGTGGCGATATCGGGATCAAGTGTTGCGGGTATGCGCGTGCGCAGGTTGAAATCGTGGTCCGCACGGTCAATCCGGCAGATCGCTTCTCCCACCCCGAGATTCGTGAGGGACTGCGCATCGAAGGAGGCGAAGCCGTCCGCGAGCTTCTTCGCGTCCTCCTCGCCGACACGGAAGACGACTCTCGTCGCCGCATTCGCGAGGAGTGCAGAGGCGACGGTCATGTCAGCCTCGTACACCGGCCGGAGCGATTGGTGCGCGGCGGTAAGCCCGAGGCGGTATTTGCGCGTGCCCGCGAGGATGCCCGCGACGGACGGCGTCACGAGGTCCTGGAACTCGTCGATCACGAGGTCGAAGTCGCGGCGGGCCTCGCGGGCAAGCTCTTGCCGGGAGAGAGCGGCCTGCTGGAACTTCGCGACGATGAGGCTTCCGAGAAGCGAAGCGTTCTCGCTCCCGATGGCGCCCTGCGCGAGCTTCGCGAGAAAGATGCGGCTCTGGTCCATGATCTCGCGGAAATCGAGGCGGCTCTTTCGCTCACGGAACATCGCGCGGAGCGGCTTCGGACGCAAGAAGCCGTCGAGGCGGGTCAGGATCGGCGCAGCCGGTTTCCCGACGAGGAGGGGAAACTCCTTGGTCCAGTAGTAGACGACTTCTTCATCCGTCACGGTCGCAACGAACTCGCGCCGGTAGTCCGGCTCGATGAGGAAGCGGCGGAGATCGTGGAGCGTGCCGCCCTCGGTCGAGGTGAGGAACGCTTGGATCGCGTTCGCGAGCACCGCGTGCATTTGGTCGCCCCACGTCGTCGAGAGGCGGCGGAAGATGCCGACCAAATCCGAGGCGAGGAGCGTCGCTTCTAGTTCCGAGTGTGCATCGAGGACGTTGAGGCCCACAGGATGAGCCGCATCGGTCGCATCGAGGAGGACCACGTCGGCCGCGCATTCATCGGGGATGCGCGCCAAGACTTCGTCCACGAGATCGCCGTGCGGATCGAGAAGGCCGACGCCCCGGCCGAGTGCGACGGATTGCAGGATGAGATCGAGGAGAAAGGTACTCTTGCCGGTACCGGAGGCACCCACCTCGTGCATGTGACGCATGCGTTCTTCAGGCGAGAGCCCGACCGCTACCGTCTCGCCGGCGTGCTCGTTGAGCCCAAGCATGAGTGGCGAGTCCACATGCGCACGAGGTGCTGCCTTCGTGCGCCGCATCCTGCGCACGAGTTTCGGTGAGACGACCGATGCTGATGGGGGATGAACGAGTGCCGTGAGTTCTCCGACCGAGAGGAGCATGCCGCTCCGATGCGAGGCGCGTTCGACGAGATCGCGTTCGAGGTCGACATCGTGCACGTTCGGCGCGAACGTGAGGTCATTGCCGTCTTCGCGGCCGAAATGGGCCAAAGTACCGGCGAGCCGCCGCAGGAGTACCAGGGCGTGCTCGCCGTGCGGCGAGATGGTGGCGAGGCGAATCACGGTCGCGAAGAGGGGATGCGCAACTTTTTCTAGCGCGAGCGCGGTGAACTCCGGCGCATCGAGAAAGAACGCGCCGCCTTCGCCATCCGTAACTGCATGCCGGACACTGTCTGTCCAGCGTTCGCTCGCAGGTTCGAAGCTGCCGGGCAAGCTCGTGATGAGCGAGCACAAGCCGCGCAGCGCGGACGTGGAAGTGGCCGAAGCCTATGACGGCGCCGGCACCACGTTCGACTTCTACGCGCAGGTGTTCGGCAGACAGTCGATCGACAACCGCGGAATGCGCATCGACTCGACCGTCCACTACGGCAGCCGGTTCGATAACGCGCTCTGGAACGGGCGCGAGATCGTTTACGGCGACGGTGACGGCCGAATCTTTCTGCGCTTCACCGGCTCTGTCGACGTGATCGGGCACGAGCTGACGCACGGTGTCACGCAGTACACCGCGGCTCTCGGCTACTCTGGTCAGAACGGCGCGCTCAATGAGCACATCTCCGATGCGTTCGCGCGATGGTCAAGCAGTGGAAGCTTGGCCACGCCGCGCGGCAGGCGGACTGGCTCATCGGCGCGGAGCTGTTCGGCCCCGCTGTGAAGGGGAAGGCGATTCGATCGATGGCTGCGCCGGGGACGGCGTACGACGATCCGATTCTCGGACGCGACCCGCAGCCCGCGCACATGCGCGACTACGTCGATACGGTCGACGACAACAGCGGAGTGCACATCAACGCGGGCATCCCCAACCACGCTTTCTACCTCGCGGCCATCGCGCTCGGTGGAAACACGTGGGAAGTGCTCGGCCGCATCTGGTACGCGACGCTGACGCAGCGCCTCACGGCCGATGCCGACTTCAACGACTTCGCGCGCGCAACCGTGGACATCGCCGGTGAGCTGTACGGAAACGGCGGACGGGTCCAGCGGGTGCTCGCGGACGCGTGGTCGCAGGTCGGTCTCGTCGTGCCGCTCTTCGACACGCCGCGCATTCCGGTCAAGCGGCATTCCGTCCCGGTCATCGCGCTCCGCGAGCTGCCCAAGTGGCGGCAGCGGCCGGCGCGCTGATCGTCCCACCTCTCCAACCCACCACATACCGACTCTGATTCGGAAAGGAGAACCATACCCATGAGTACCTCCACCAAGCACATGGAAGAGATGCAGGCGTCGAAGACCTACGCCACGATCAATGGCGCCGTGAAGACGATCAACATCCCCGAGATGGAGGAGGAGAACTCGCTGCTCCCGCAGACGTTCGCCGGCAGCGTGCAGCGGCTCGTGAAGGTCTACAACGGCGTCAAGCCGCTGCTGTCTGTCATCGCGACGCTGCCGCTGATTCCGCAGGCGTGGCGCGCCGCTCTGGCGCTCTTCAACGCCGCGCTCGAGGCGGTCGTCTCGTCGCCGAAGTGAACGCCGACTTCAAGGCCGGCAAGGACCTCTGAGGAGGGCATCATGTCGATCCGCAAAGTCGGTCGCGACGCAATCTCGGGTCGTTTCGTGTCTCTCCGCACCACAAGGAGATTCCCGTCGACGACCACCGTGGAGACGATGGAGGTGCCGCGGCGCCGGCGCGCAAGCGCCAAACGCCCGCGGTGGCGCCGGCCGTCTCACCGAAGAACGCGACGCACGCAACAACTTCAAGGCGGGGAGGGGTATCCGTCGTCACGACGGCTAAAGATCGCCGCTAGAGGTGTCTAATTAGGAGGGGCGCGTGAAAAACCCGCGCGCGCCCCTCCGCTCGGAGAGAGACAGCATGAACATTCAAACGTACCCTCTGAGGAGAGGGCAGTGGCTCGAGGAGCCGACGAAGAAGCAGTTCATTGTCTGGCATGGCACGGAGGGGCGGACGCGCAATACGCCGGCGTCCGGGCGCCCCGGCCGCGCAACGACTTCGATCGACGCGTGGAACCTCGACGCGCAACGCGTAGGCGCTCCGTATCTCGTCGATCGCGACGGAACGATCTACAAGACGTTCGATGACGCCGGGTGGATTTACCACTTGGGCGTGAATGGAACGAAGGGCCGTTATGATCGCGTGTCCGTCGCGATCGAGCTGGCGAACGAGGGGCCGCTGACGCTCGACGGCGATCGGCTGCATGCGTTCGGGATGATCACGCCGGATACGGTGTACACAGGTCTGCACTTCACCGCGGACTGGCGCGGGGCGACGCACTTCGCGGAGCTGGACGAGGCGCAGGTGGATGCGGCGATCGAGCTCACGCTGGACATCTGCCGGCGCCACGATATCGATCCGGTGTTTTACTACCCTTCGACGACGTACGATTTCCCGCGATGCTTTCAGGTGGCGACGATCGTGTGCCACTCCAATTGCCGGAAGGACAAGCTCGACCTGTTCCTGCCGGATTGGGTTTTTCAGAAGATCGAGGCGGCGGGGATTCGACTGCAATCATGAACGCGCGATGCTCCGTGCGTCTGCCGGAGCATCGCCTCATTGCAGACGGTCTTCGCTCGGACGAACCGCGCGGTCGAAACGTGGCAGGCGTGCGGCTGCTTAGCGCCACACCCGCAGCTTGCGCCACAAACCGCCGCTCCGCTTCGGTCGCGCGGCGACGTCCGCTGCACTTTGATCCCGATCGCGTCCTTCGACGATTTCGCCTCTCGACCAACGCCGCGACCAGTCCGTCCTGTCCTTAACGATCCAGTAGTGCGACTGGCACGGGAAACTCCAATTGCCGATCGACGGGTCGAGCGAAATCGTCCTGCCGTCGAACGTCAGCGTCCAGCCACTCGGCGATAACGGCGTGACGACGCGGTTCCCGCACCCACAGCAGCAGAGATGCATCGCACTCGCGAACAGCATCGAGACGTAAACGGTTCCGTCCGTAGGCTGATCGGGGAACTGCTCGACGAACTCGTGGCGAAGGAGCTGCTGTTTCACTTCTCCTCCTCGTTGACGATCATGTTCGCGCGGATCGTGTACGTCGTGTGGTGCTCCTGCCGGGTGTCCGCGTAAGACCCGCACAGTTTCTTCCACTTCACGACCGCGAGCGCGGCATTGAGGGCGTTCAGATCGGCGATCTGGACGTTCGTGTCGTACTCGTTCTGCACGTCCACATCCGCCAGTGGTACCAGCTCGCGGACATGGGAGCGCTGAACTGTCGTACTCGTCGTCACGCGCAGGATGCCGGTAAGCGCATCGTCGCTGCGCGGCATGCCCATGCCTACGTCGATGAACGGAATTTCGAAGGCCTCCAGTCGCTCGATGAGCACCTTTCGGGCGCCGGCGCGGTCGACGCACAAGAAGACGAACGTGGCCTGCCGCAGCTCTTCGACGTTCGTCGCATCGACGTAGTACGGATGATCGATGACTCCCTTGCGCATCCGCGAGTACACCGCGCGGTAGTAGGTGGCTTTGTTATGACTGGAGCGAAGATCGTCGATGCCGGGTGCACCTGGAGCACGAAAGGCGTTGTGTTGGCCGAACCGATCACCATCGTAAAGGTGAATCTCGCGTACAGGTGTCTTCGCCACAAAATCGAGGATGTATGAGCCTGTGCCGCCGAGACCGACGATGGCCAGCGTGTGCTCGCGGAGACGGTCGTTGAGAGCGCTGATTTTCGCGCGGGACGACGCGGTGTCGGCGTACTCGAAAACCGACTCGCCGCCTGCAGCAACGATGGCAAACGTCTTCGCTGTCGCATTCGCGTCGATTCCGTGCGCCTCGTGCTCGAGGATGCGTACGTACGCGGTCATTTTGTCGTAGTAGTTCTCATAGCCATTGAGAGGTTTGCTGGAGAACGTGTGTTGTGCGACGAGGCCGCCCGCGAGCGCGGCGCCGCCGCCCGCCATGATGCGCGTGAGCGGCGTTCCGCTCGCGTCGCATGGCTGCTCGCCGATGAAGTAGGTGACGTGTGTCTCCGGCTTCAACGCGACGTCGCCGGCGAGGTTCAGCGTCGACACGAGCGTTCCGCGTTTGACGACTCGGCTCGCCGCGACGTACGGCACGTCTCTCAGGAGCAGGTATCCGGCTTCGATACACACGGCGTAACCCTCGTCGCGGAGCCTCTGGAGGTCCTTGCTAAGAGCGATTGGTTGCTGTGACATCGAAAATCATCCCCTCTTTCACTTTGACCGTGCCGCCCTGGCGGAGGCTCCCTTCCGGCTTCTCCCCGTGTCCGCGGTGGTAACTGACCGTGAAGGACCAATCCGGCCCGGTCGGCGGATGGCCGTCGTAGGCGAGGCCGACGATCTCGTCGAAGGAGAGATCGGTTTTGGCGACGGACTTCGGCTTGGTGTTGATGTAGATGGTTACTGTCTGACTCATGATGGTTTCCTCCGCACTCGTGCATTCGCAGCTTTGGCGTCGTCCCGTCCGGTCGCGCGCTCCCGGCGAGCGCCACTTCAGCCGCTCAACAGGGAGATGCCGCGCTCGCGAGCTCATCGGACAAACCGTCGGAATCTTTTTTTGTCCGATACTCGATTTCTTGCGGCATCTAGGAGAATGAAGGCCTATGACTTCAAAAAAGGGCGCCGCGACTGCGGCGACTCGCGAAGAGGTCGACTCAGCAATCGCCGCGCTGACGGACGTCGAACTCGTTCGGTTACAACGCTTTGCTATCGCGCGTATCGCGCGGATAGGCGCTGCCGCCGACGGTCGTGACTATCAGGAACTCCTCAGTGAGTCCTACCGTCGAATTCTCGGCAGCAGGGTCTGGAACAAGGATGTGGCGCTCGTCGACCACCTGTTCGGCACGATCCGCAGCGTGTCGAGCCACTGGGCGCAAGAGTTCGCGCGCGAGCTCGACGCTGGAAGAAACCTGATCAGTTCGGATCGCGACACTCGGACCGATCGGGCGACGGCGGAAACGGCGCCGTCCGGGGTGCCGGATGCCGAGCGGATGGTTATCGCTCGTGATCTGCTGTTTCACGTGAGAGAGCTGTTCGCGCAGGACGAATTGGCGAGGGAGATCATCGCCGGGTGGGAAGAAGAGCTTGATGGTCCGGCAATCCGCGAGATTCTCGGGATCGAGCAGACGGTGTTCGACTCCAAGGTTCGTGCGATCCGTCGTCGCCTCATTGATGAAGGCTTGAAGGCTGCCTCTAAGAAGGGAAACAAATCGTGACCGACACGCCGAAGCGGGAACCTATCGACAAGGTCTTCGACGCGATCGAAGACTCCATCCTGCGTGCATCCGAGGCTGACCTGCGTGCCGATGTTGAAGAAGCCGGCGAGAGCTTCTCCGCGATTGCACAGGAGGTACGCGGAGCGTTTACTCGCGTGCAGAAGGAGCAACGGCAGGTCGCGCTGGCGACGGCGCGCGCCGGCTATGCTCAGGCGAGCAAGCGCCGTGTGCGGGCGCCGCTGCCGCCTGCAGCGCAGGACCGTCGA
>JAFAVZ010000525.1 GCA_019242175.1 Acidobacteriota bacterium | reverse complement strand
CGACAGCGCGAAAGGCATCGAGCCGCAGACGCGCAAGCTCTTCGAGGTCTGCCGCATGCGGCACATCCCGATCATCTGCTTCATCAACAAGCTCGACCACCCGGGCCGCGACCCGTTCGAGCTGATCAGCGAGATCGAGCGCGAGCTGCGCGTCGCCGCGGTCCCGATGAACTGGCCGATCGGCAACGGCCCGACGTTCCAGGGCGTGTTCGACCTGCGCAACCAGCAGGTGCTCCGTTTCGCGCGCACCCAGCACGGCGCGTCGATCGCGCCGGTCACCGTCGGCGGGCTCGACGATCCGAAGCTCGAAGACGAGATCGGCCCGACCGCGTGGCAGGAATTGCGCGAGGCGGCCGAGCTGCTCGAAGGCGCCGGCGCCGCATTCGACCGCGATGAGTTCCTCGCCGGCCGCCTGATCCCGGTCTTCTTCGGCAGCGCGATCAATAACTTCGGGGTCGAGCCGTTCCTTCGCGCCGTGCTCGAGTTCGCACCGCCACCTTCGCCGCGCCACGCGCACGGCAAGAGCGGCGATGACTTCGCGCTCGATCCGCAGTTCGACGGCTTCACCGGCTTCGTCTTCAAGATTCAGGCGAACATGGACAAACGCCATCGCGACCGCCTGGCGTTTCTGCGCGTCACTTCCGGCATCTTCGAGAAGGACATGCTCGTCCATCACTCCCGCCTCGGCCGCGAAGTGCGGATGACGCGTCCCCATCGGCTTTTCGCCCGCGACCGCGAGACGATCGACAAGGCCTATCCGGGCGACGTGATCGGCTTCGTGAATCCCGGCCTTTTCCAGATCGGCGACGCCGTGGCCGAAGGGGAGCCGGTCGAGTTCGATCCGATCCCGCGCTTCGCACCCGAGCATTTCGCGACGCTGCGCGCGAAGCAGGTGACGCGCGCGAAACAGTTCCAGAAGGGTCTCGAGCAGCTCGAGGAAGAAGGCGTCATGCAGGTGCTGACGCTGCACGAAGGCCTGCGCAGCGAGCCGATCCTCGCCGTCGTCGGCGAGCTGCAGTTCGACGTGCTGCAGTCGCGGCTGGAGAACGAGTACAACGTGGAGACGACCGTGCAGCCGATGTCCTACAAGATGGCGCGCTGGGTCGACGTCCCGCTCGACGACGCCGCGCGCATGACCATCCCCAGCAAGTCACGCCTCGCCGTCGACCGCAAGGGCAATCCGGTCGTCCTCTTCTCCTCGTCGTGGGAGCTCGAGTACGCGGAGAAAGAAAACCCGAAAGTCCGGTTCCTCACCGCGCACGAGTGAGCAGGCACCGCCCGCGGCGCTTCCTGGCCAAGCCTTCACGAGCGGTTGGTGTACTCGCCGGCATTGGCGATGTCCTCACCGCGCACGAAGGAATGTAGGACCGGCTCTCCAGCCGGTCTCCGATCGACGGCTGGGCCGGCTGGAGAGCCGGCCCTACGTTTTTCTCGGCGAGCGATATGCTTAGCCTCCCTACGGAGGTTCCTGATGAGCAATCCCCTCGTTGAGCTCGCGAAGACCGGCCAGAGCGTCTGGTTCGATCAGATGGAGCGCAAGCTCCTCACCAGCGGCGGTCTGCAGCGCATGATCGATGAAGACGATCTGCGCGGTCTCACGTCCAACCCCACGATCTTCGAGAAGGCGATCGGCGGGAGCGAAGACTACGACAACCAGCTGCGCGAGCTCGCCTCACAAAGCAAATCGGCCGACGACATCTACGACGAGCTCGTGCTCGAAGACATCGCGAACGCGGCGGACGTTTTTCGCTCCGTCTACGACAAGACGCAGGGCGGCGACGGCTTCGTCTCCATCGAAGTCAGCCCGCTCCTCGCGCGCGACACCGCCGGCACGCTCGCCGAAGCGAAGCGCATCTTCGCCCGTCTCGGGCGCCCCAATGTGATGGTGAAGATTCCCGCGACGCCGGAAGGCATCCCGGCCATCGAAGAGGCGCTCGCCGCCGGCATCAACATCAACATCACGCTCATCTTCTCGAACGATGTTTACGCGCAGGTCATCGAGGCGTATCTGCGCGGGCTCGAGCGCCGCGTCGAACAGAACCTGCCGATCGGCGACATCGCGTCCGTCGCCAGCTTCTTCGTCAGCCGCATCGACTCGAAGGCCGACGCGGAGCTGAAAGACGCGCCGGAACTGCAGGGCAAGATCGCCATCGCGAACGCGAAGATGGCGTACCAGCTCTTCAAGAGAGTCTTCTCCAGCGAGCGCTTCAAGAAGCTCGCGGACAAAGGCGCGCGCGTGCAGCGGCCGCTGTGGGCTTCGACGGGAACGAAGAACAAGGCGTACAGCGACGTGCTGTACCTCGAGACGCTCATCGGCCCCGACACCGTCAACACCGTGCCGCCCGCAACGTACGACGCTTTCAAGGATCACGGCAAGGTGGCGGTCGCGATCGAAGACGATCTCGCCGGCGCCGAACGCGTGCTGCGCGAGTTCGAAGAGCGCGGCCACAGCCTGGAGAAGATCACGACGCAGCTGACCGAAGAAGGCGTCGACTCGTTCGAGGCCTCGTTTGCGTCGCTGATGTCGACCATCGAGGCGCGCCGCGACGACGCCATCCATCGCCTCGGCGAGCGCATCTCCATGCACCTCGGCGCGTACCAGGCCGATTGCGACGCCGCGGTGCAACGCGCCGACAAGGAGAAGTTCGTCGAGCGCATCTGGAAGAAAGACGCGACGCTCTGGAAGGACGCACCCGAGCACAAGAAGATCATCGACAACTCCCTCGGCTGGCTCACCGTCGCCGAGACGATGCAGAAGCGCGTCGACGAGCTGACGCAATTCGCGGAGTCGGTAAAGGGCGAATTCGAGGACGTGATCGTTCTCGGGATGGGCGGCTCTTCGCTCTGCTCCGAAGTCACGCGCCGCGTCTTCGGCGAGATGCAAGGCTACCCGCGCCTCGGCGTCCTCGACTCCACCGTGCCCGAAGCCGTGCGGATTCTCGAGGGGCGACTGAACCTGGAGCGGACGCTGTTCCTCGTCGCGTCGAAGTCCGGTGGCACGACCGAGCCGCAGATGTTCCACCGCTACTTCTACGACCGCGTGAAGGCGCTCAAGGGCGATCGCGCGGGCGAGAACTTCGTCGCCATCACCGATCCCGATACGCAGCTCGTGCGCGACGCGGAGCGCGACGGCTTCCGCAAGATCTTCCTCAACATGGCGGACATCGGCGGCCGCTACTCCGCGCTCTCGTACTTCGGCATGTTGCCCGCCGCGATCGCCGGCTACGACGTCGCGGCGATTCTCGAACGCGCCGTCCACACGGAGCACGTCGCACGCGTGCCCAGCGCGCGCAAGAATCCGCCCGCGACGCTCGGCGCCGCGATCGGCGCGTTGGCGCTGAAGGGCCGCGACAAGCTGACGCTCATCACGCCCGCGCCGCTCGACACGCTCGGCCTCTGGATCGAGCAGCTCGTGGCGGAGAGCACCGGCAAGGAAGGGAAGGGCATCGTGCCGATCGCCGGCGAGCCGCAGCTCGACGCGCGCGACTACGGCAACGACCGCCTCTTCGTCAGCGTGCGCATCGAAGGCTCCGGCGACACCGCGCGTCTGCGCGAGCTCGCCGACGCCGGCCACCCGGTCATCGACTACGTCCTCGAAGACAAAAACAGCCTCGGCGAAGTCTTCTTCACGTTCGAGTTCGCGACCGCCGTCGCCGGCGCCTTCCTCGGCATCGACGCGTTCGATCAGCCGAACGTGCAGGAGTCGAAGGACAACACGAAGCGCCTGCTCGAGGAGTTCCGCTCGACGGGCAAGATGACGACAAACAATCAGCAGGTGAGCGTCGACAGCGACGAAGTTCCGGCACTGCTGGCGAAGGTGAAGGCCGGCGATTACGTGGCGCTCACCGAGTACTTCGCCGAGCTGCCGTCGCGCGACAAAGTGCTGGCGGAGATCCGCGCGGAGCTCGGCCACGGACTGCAGGTCGCGACGACGTCCGGCTACGGCCCGCGCTTCCTCCACTCCACGGGCCAGCTGCACAAAGGCGGCGCGGACAACGGCGTGTTCCTGCAGCTCACCGGCGGCGGCGTCGATGACGTGTCGTTGCCCGGCGAGCCGTTCGGCTTCGAGACGCTCTCCCGCGCCCAGGCGATCGGCGACTTCGAGTCCCTCGCCACGCGCCATCGCCGAGCGGTCAGCATCAACCTCGGCGAAGACGTCGAACGCGGCCTGCAAAAGCTCGCCGAGGTGGTGAAGAACGCGCGCGGAGCGAAGGTCTGACCATGGCCGACAAAGCGCAGTTCGCGATGATTGGTCTCGCGGTGATGGGGCGCAATCTCGCGCTGAACGTGGAGGAGCACGGCTATCGCGTCGCGGTTTGGAATCGCGAGCCGGCGATCACCGACTCGTTCATGGCCGAGAACGCCGGCAAGAATTTCGTCGCCGCGCACACGCTCGAAGAGCTCGTAGCGTCGCTCGAAAAGCCGCGCCGGATCATGATGATGATCAAGGCCGGCGCGCCCGTCGACGAGATGCTGGAGAAGCTCGCGCCGCTCGTCGAGGAAGGCGACGTGATCATCGACGGCGGCAACTCCTGGTTCAAAGACACGCAGGACCGCACGCGTCGCGTCGAGGCAAACGGCATCCACTTCGTCGGCTCCGGCGTCTCCGGCGGCGAAGACGGCGCGCGTCACGGTCCGTCGCTCATGCCCGGCGGCTCGGAGCATTCGTGGGAAGCGATCCGCGAGATCTTCGAGGCCATCGCGGCGAAGAGCGACTCGGGGCCGTGCGTCACGCACGTCGGCCCCGACGGCGCGGGCCATTACGTGAAGATGGTGCACAACGGGATCGAGTACGGCGACATGCAGCTGATCGCCGAGGCTTATGACGTTTTGCGGAAGGGGCTCGGGGCTTCGGCGGAAGAGCTGGCCGACATCTTCGACGAATGGAACCGCGGCCCGCTCGAGTCTTTCCTCATCGAGATCACCGCGCGCATTTTTCGCGTGAAGGATCCGGAGACCGGCAATCCGCTCGTCGACATGGTGCTCGACAAAGCGGGACAGAAAGGCACCGGCAAATGGACCGCACAAGTGGCCCTCGATCTCGCCGTGCCGATTCCCACAATCGCCGCCGCCATTGACGCGCGCGTATTGTCTTCCATGAAGGACGAACGCGTTTCCGCGTCGTCGGTCATTCAGTCAACCGCACGCTTCAACATTACGGACCGGGCGCAATTCATCAAGGACGTGCACGATGCTTTGTACGCGTCGAAGATTTGCTCTTATGCGCAGGGAATGGCGCTGATCCAGGCCGGCTCGAAGGAGTGGAGCTGGAACATCGACATGCGCGAGACGGCGCGGATCTGGAAGGCCGGCTGCATCATCCGCGCACGGTTCCTCGACTCGATCATGCGCGCCTACGAACGCCGCCCCGACCTCCCCAACCTCCTCCTGGACGACGACTTCAATTCCCTCGTCGAACAATCGCAAGAGGCTTGGCGCCGCGCCGTTTCCACCGCCCAAACCGCCGGCATCCCCATCCCCGCAATGTCGTCCAGCCTCGCGTATTTCGACGCCTACCGCAGCGCCGAGCTGCCCCAGAACCTGACGCAAGCGCAACGCGACCTCTTCGGCTCGCACACTTATCAACGCAAGGACAAAGGAACCGACGCGCCGTTCGTGCATACGGAGTGGACGAAGACGTAGGGGGGTAAGGGTGTCTTGACGGATTCGTGATCGTGGCGCAATGATGTCGTATGCGGTTCGCGGTGGCAGTTCTGTTGGTGCTTGCGGCGGGCTCTTCGTTTGCGACGGAAGTTCCGGGCTGTCCGGCGGAGATGTCCGCCGCGGAGTGCGAGAAGTTCAAGGACGCGCAGATGCCCGGCGACAGTCCGGGCTCTGCCCCGAACTGCGGGCACGCGGTGGACAATCCGATCAAGCTGAGCGTCTGGTGCGGCGACACGCTCGCGTATCAGGAGTGCGTCAATCACGGCTGTGGCTATGACCCGAGCTCCGACGACGACTGTCGCGTGCAGGACGACGGCTTTTGTTGTCGGGACCATAGCGTCGCGACCAATACCGTTCACATCTCGGATTGCCGATGAAATCTCTGTGTCTCTTGTCGCTGCTCTTCGCTTCCGCGGTCGTTCCCGAGCATTCGATGGCGCCGGCGCTGCATTCGGTCGCCGTCGTCCCTCCCGACTCCCGCGAAGCACGCGTTCTGTCCACAGTTCGCGACTCCTTCGACACTGACGACGGCGTTCACTGGCTATTGCATCCGGTCGAAGGGCAGCCGAGCCGGCAGCGGAGCGGGACGCCGTACATCGTCACGCGGCTCGATCCGGCGCGGCCGACGCGGCTCTTCTTCGCCACCGACTTTCTACCGACGGAGACCACGCCGCGGGGCGACATCGGGCAGATCGACGACCTCGGGCGCATCGACGGCGAAACCATCGGCGTCTCGATGGTGTGGCAGGACACGAAGTGGAACGCACACGCGGGGCTCGTCCTCGCCAAACCCAACGGCGACGAATACACGCCGGTGCGTATCCTCGAGGCGCCGGGCATCCGGCGCGCGGTGGGTGGGCCGAATGGGACGATCGTCGCCATCACGCACGATCTTCGTGGCGGCGACGCGCCGTTGATCACGGTCTACGGACGGGACGGAGCCATTCTCGCGGAGGCGTATCCGATCGGGAGGTTTCTGAAAGCGAAGCAGGCGTGGCAGAAGTCGTGGTGGGCGAGGATCCGACGCCTCGGCGACGATCGCTTCGCCTTGTACGAGCCGGAGGCGAAGCAGGTACGGGTCTTTCGCGTCGAGGCGCCGCGTCGAACGGAGGACGCAGAGCTCTTCGTCACTGCGGAGAAGAAGCGGGACGCAGAGGCGAAGATCGTCGAACTGGCGAGCGTCGACGTCGCGGATGCGGGAGCGAAGGCGTGCAGCGACGAAGAAGGCGTCCGCGTGCTCGACATCGACGCCACGCCGGCGAACCGCGTCACGGTTGTGCGGACGGGCATCTTCGACGGCAAGTACACGACGCTCGTCTCCGTGTACGAGAACGGCGAGGTACGTGCGTGGCGGAACGAGAATCCATGGCGCGTCGTGTGGCGCAGCGGCACGGGATGGCGGGGAGTCATCATGAAGGACGAGATCCTTCACGAGGACGTCGCTTTTTGAGCGTGCCCACTGGTTGCGTGTTCGCCCGCACTAGATGGTACGACCCGTCGACCGGTACGTTCCTGACTCCCGACCCGGTGGGATATCGCGACTCGTCGAATCTGTATGCCGCGTTCGGGATGGACCCCGTGAATCACCGAGATCCAAGTGGGCTGCGAGCGATGAACGCGCAGGACGCGGCGCGGCTCGCGATGCTGAAGGCTCGCGGGAAGAAGTTGCACGACGATTTCACCGGCAGTGGCAGAGCGGATTTCGAGCAATACCTCATGGTTCGTGTTGAACATCCGTGGTGGGACACCGACATTCCGATCGGAGGCGATTACAAGCAGCAGCTCGTGCCGTCAACGGCGTCGACTGAGGTCTCCTACGAGGCGGCGCGGCGATCGATGGTGAACGACGTGGCAACGTTCGAAGCGGCGGTCGCGCGAGCCGACGCAAACGGTGAAATCTATTACGTCGCGGGACAAGGCTTTACTACCATCACGGCTGCAGACCGCACGGCGGCCGACCGATCTACGATGGTGGCGGCGGGGATCTTCTTTGCGACCGACGCGGTACCGATGATCCTCTCGCCGTATGCCGCTCGAGTCCAGTCTGGTGGTGTCATTCCGGTGGCCGTCGAGACTCGTTCCGGCACCGTGCTGAGGACAAATGCGCAACTGCACCGCATCGGGAATGAACTGGATCTCTATGAGCGAAATTGGTCTGAACGCGGTCTCGATGATGCGGTCGATCAAGTCGCCGGCGGTGCCCGCAAAGCGATTGTCACGACGACGGGCAGCGGCAAGGTGATCTATACAAATCCCGCGAACGGTAACTCGGTTGTTTACGACCCAGTCGGTGACTACTTCCGCGTGCAGAGTCCGACCGGCGAGATGCTCGACAATGCCGGATATTCGATTCCAGCGAATGTATCCCTCATCAAGGGCAGCAAGACGGTACAGACCGGAGTGCCGCCCAACGTCCGTGAAGGGTTGACGCACTTTGTAAATGGAGACCAGCCATGACAGTTAGGCGTCGTCCCTGGGGGGCCTGCTACTGGTCCGCTGCTTACGAGCAGTTTGTTTCTCTCACGCGAACGAATGGGAGAGCCGGCGAAGGCGTTTTCTTTATCGCGCCGGACATCCTCTGGATTACTCATGCCGACGGCGTTTGGGTGCGGTTGGGTGATGAGTTGGGTCGTTATCTTGGAGACGCAGAAACGTTGCTGATCGCAGCTCGCGAGATCGACGGGGTAGCTGAACTTATTCGGCGCGAGGGCGACGTGTATGTCGATCGTGTAACGTCACCTGGGGCGTCGGACGGTACAGAAGTCGTCACCGTCTCACGAGAGGAAATGCGCGGGTTCTTCGTTGGTCTGGTCGCGTTCATGCGCGATGCCGGCGAACACGGTGAGGATCTAACCTTGAATCTGTAGATGCCATTCAGGGCGCGTCTTCGCACTTGAACCCTTGACTACGTCGACGTCCAACGCGAAGCGGAAGAATGCGCCGACTACCGACGGAGGCCGCCGCTGCCTCAGACCTCCGGAGTCATCACTTCACAGATCGTTGCGGATCGATAGCGGATCGGGCGCTATTGCAGGGCACCGTCGGATGGGAGTGCTCACCGCGAGGGGAAGACGAGCGGCAGCCGGCGGCGGGTTAAGAACGCGCTCAGAAGTTCCCGCTTCGGCACAGCTCAAGATGCCGACGGCTGCCGGCAAGCAAATTAGCGAGGCGCCGCGGACGCCGCAATGAAGTGAAAAAGAAGTCAGCCGCGGTGGCATGCGATGTTCGGCAGGGCGCGCGCCGACCGCATCGCTGTGAGAGAGAGCAACAAGGGCCGCAGGGAGCGGCAGCGAGGGTCCCGTGGCAGCCGGCACGCGCGAGAAGCACGTTAGCGGCGAGTGACCAGGCGGCCAAGACCAATGAAAAAAAAGTCAGTCGTTGTAGCGGTATGGAAATGCCGCGCCGGATCACACCTAGTGTGTGATGGAACTACGCGGTTCCGGCAGGGCCGAAGCCATGAAGGCCGGTCGCTTACTCCGGCGATGGATACATCGAGAGAGAGCACCGGAGCGGCGTCCAAGGCGGCTCAGGACGCGATCACGAAAGCCTACGAAGAGCTGGCGGCGCGACTCCGCGTCATCAGCCAGACGAAGTTCCACATCCCCGAAGAGGACGCCGAGCAGGTGGTGAACACCGTGTTCGAAGCGTACCTGCGGCGTCGGGCGACGGTGCACGACCTGGAGCGATATCTGGTCGCCTCTGTGTGCAACGCCTCGCGCGACTACTGGCGGGCTAAGAAGGGAACCGAAGAGGTACCGATCGAGGCGGAGTACGCGGCGCCGGCGACGGCAGACGCGGAAGAGCGTCTTGTGCGAAGCATGACCATCGCCGTGCAGCTCACACGCTTGGGCGATGAGTGTTGCGAGGCGTTGTACCTGTATCACCTCGGCGGCTACTCGGGGAAAGAGATCGCCGAGAAGATGGGGACCACGGAGCAGAACGCGTGGCAAATCCTGTCGAAGTGCCGGCGGCGAGCGAAAGAGCTGCTCGGCGGTCTGATGGAAGGGAAGACATGGACGAGCGACACCTGACGGAGCTGGAGATCACCGACTACTTGGACGATCCGGAACACAGTGCGCGGCACGCAGAGATCCAGGCGCACCTCGGCGTGTGCGAGGCGTGCCGGCGGGTGGCGAGCTTCATTCAACTGCTGGACGCGGAGATCGACGCGGCGCTGATGGCGCGGCTCATGGCTGCAGCACGCAAGCGGGCGACGCCGCCTCAGAACCTGATCGCGCTGGCGCAGCAGATGGATACCGAAGCGCGCGAAGCGCACGAGTACCTGGCCGGCATCGTGACGAGCCCGTTGGCATTGCAGCGCGCGGCCCTGGCCGAAAAGGCGGAGCTGTACACGGTCGGAGTGGTGCGCGTGCTGTGCGATGCGGCGCGGAACCTTCGGGAGAAGAATCCGGAGCACAGCCTGACCGTAGCGAACGAGGCGGCAGCGATCGCCGAGATGCTGCCGATCGATCGATACGATGCGCCGACGCGGAACGAACTGCGGGCGGATGCGCAACTGGAGCGCGGCAATGCTCTGCGCTATCTGACCCGGTATGACGAGGCGCTGGAGGCGCTGGATGCGGCGCAGCGAGCGTACGAGGCGGGGCGGCTGGCGGAGCGATCGCTGGCAATCGTCGACTACGTGCGTAGCCTCGTGCTGATGGAAACCGAGCGCCTCGAAGAGGCCGCACAGTTGGCCGCCAGGAGCGCGGCCGTGTTCGAAGTCTACGGCGATCGAGACCGCGTCGTGCACGCGCGGATGGTGATCGGCGGGTGTCTCTTCTACGGGCGGCAATACGACCTCGCGCGCGATCTGTACCGCGCTCTATTGCCGGAAGCGCGGTTGCTAGGGCGAGCCTGCCACGGAAGCGGGGTGCTTGCTCAACCTTGCGCACGCGGAGGCAGACCTTGGCGATTACGTGGCGGCGGTGGAGCACTACTCGCAAGCCGCGTCCTTGTACGACCGCATCGGATCGTGCACCGAAGTCCTCCGCGCACAGTGGGGCATGGCGGATGTGCTGGTGCAGTTGTCGAACATCCCCGAGGGAATCGACGGCCTTCGCCGGGCGGCGGCAGAGATGCTGGCGTTGGGCATGACGAACGATCACGCGAAGGTGATGCTGGATCTGGCCGGCAAGCTGTACGCGCTCGGCGAGTTGGAAGAGCTGCCGGCGCTGTGCGCGGACCTGGTGGGAGTGTTCACGGAAGCAAAGATGCCGGAGAACGCCCGTATGGCGCTGGCGTACCTCGAAGCCGCGGTTCGCGAGGGGGCGGTGAGCCAGCCGCTCATCGAGAGCGTTGCCGAGTACATCGAGCGCGAAAACTACGGTGCGCCTTACGCGCCGCCGCTGTCCAACTAATCGGCTCGCGATCCTTCACTCAGGATCGCGACAGAGCCGCCGTCTCTCACTGACGGGCGCGCCCTCCCAATCCCCGGCCCTCGGCCGGAAACCAGGAGGGTGCATGGACGGTCTCGATACCCTGCTCGACTTCCTCGACACGCTACTCGTGTTGATGGGGAGAATCAGCATCCCCGGAAGCTGAGCGGATACGGAAGCACTCGCCGGCGTCGCGGTCAGGCGCGCCGGCGAGTTGGCGTGTGTCTTTCGACGTCAGCCCGACATCATGAAGTAAATCTGCTAGTCTGGCGCTGGTGCTCACCGCCGAAAACGTCACGACGCTGGTCGCGCGATACGTGGCGCATTGCTTCGTGAGGCGCCAGGCGCCCCATGTCGCGCAGCTCGCCGACATCCTTCGCGTTGCGCCGCTGCAGCTCAGTCGCGCGTTCCTTCGGGCGACGGATCGGAAGCTCGGCCCGTTCCTGCGGACGCAGCAAGTCATCCGTGCGCGTCGCCTGCTGCGCTGGCAGGATGCAGACCTCGAAACAGTGGCGCGAGCGTCGGGCTTCGAGACGGAACGCTCGTTCTTCCGCGCGTGCCGGCGGATGACGGGCACGACGCCGGCGCGGTTCCGTGCCGAGGCGTGCGGCTGCCGGCCGGCGACTCCTCGCTGGCATCTCCGGGGTGTCTGATGTCATGGGTCGGCCTGCGGGTCGTTTTTAGGACTTCTGGAACGCTTCATCACGAGGGGCGGTCTGCCGCTCGACCCCAAGCTCGTCATCACGATCGTGCGTCGCCATCTCAAACGAGCGGACATCGACAAACCGGTGCGGCCGCACCGGCTGCGTCACGCGTGCGCGACGCACATGCTGAAGGGCGGCGCGGACATCCGCCACATCCAAAAGCTGCTCGGGCACGCATCGCTTCAGACGACGCAGATCTATACGCACGTCGAGATCAACGACCTGAAGGCCGTTCATCGTCGGTTCCACCCGCGCGAGCGAGGCCGCCGGTGAGCGGGCAAATCTCCATCCGCAAGGCGATGGACGACTATCTCGCCATCTGCGCCGTGCGCCTCAGGCCGATGACGATGTGCATCCAGCGGGGCTACTTGCAGCACCACTTCCTCGAATGGCTCGTCGCCCGGCGCGTCTTCGATCTGCGCGCGGTCACGTCGCAGCATCTCGAGGAGTATCGCGTGTTCCTGACCACGGCCGAGCATCGATGGCGCGACGGCACGAGGAAGATCGCCGCGTGCACCCGCGTCGAACGCTTCGTATCCGTCCGCCGCTTCTTCGCGTGGTGTGTAAGGACGCGTCTACTGATCGTCGATCCTGCGGCCACGATCGTTGCGCGAAGCAGGAACGATGGCAGCCAGCGAACGTTCTCACCGAAGCGGAAGTAGCCCTGATGCTCGAAGCGCCGGACCTCGATACGCCGAAGGGCGTGCGCGACCGCGCCATCTTGGAGTTGATCTACTCGACTGGCCTACGGGCCGGCGAAACGAGCGCGCTCGACCGGCCGATGTTGATCTCACCGAGGGCGTCGTCTTCGTTCGTTACGCGAAGGGCGCGAAGCAACGCATCGTTCCGATCGGCGAGTCTGCGGTCGAAGCGGTGAGGGCGTATCTCACGCATGCCCGGCCGCTCTCTCTGAAGTATCCCAGCGTCCGCGCGCTCTTCCTCGTAAGCCCACTAGGTGGGAGGGCGGCAGGACGACGACTCCGTAGTCTGACGATCAACGTCATCGTGCATGCAGTCGCCAGTAAGGCGGGGATCACGCGTCGCGTCACGACGCACACGTTGCGGCACTCCTTCGCGACGCATCTTCTGCGCGCCGGCGCCGACGTTCGCTATGTGCAGGAACTGCTCGGCCACAACCGCGTCGACACGACGGGGTGCTACACGCATCTCGACGTGACCGACCTGACCGAAGCTCACCGCCGCCGCCATCCGCGAGCGAAACAAGCACGCACAAAGCCGACCACCTGACGAGCTTCTTTCCTTCGCTGCTTCTTCGGCCCGGCGACGTCGCCGGGCCTTCTTCGTTCGCCGAACTGCTACTATCGCAGGCACTCAAAACGCTCTTTGAAAAGTGTGCGAGCTGACCGGCGGAGGTTCGCGGAAAGCCGAGCATCTATGCGGCCTTGAGCTGCTGCGCGCGGCGACGCGCTGTGCCATCTAATACGCGAAGGGTGGCCCAGGCTTGGCCGACCGACGCGGCGGGCCGTGCCCGCTAGAGCTGCGCTTTGAACACGCCGGCGACCTTCTCCTTCACGCGCTCGAACAATCCCCGGCGGAACCATTTCGCGCCGGTGATCTCGCGCGAGCGGTGGAGATCCTCCTCGAACATCTTCTCCATCTGCGAGGCGACGCCTTCGTCGTAGATGTTCACGTTCACCTCGTCGTTGAGGCGGAAGGAGCGGTCGTCGAAGTTCGACGAGCCGATCGTCGTCCAAATGCCGTCGACGACCATCGTCTTCGCGTGCATCATCGTCGGCTGGTATTCGAAGATGCGGATGCCGCGGCGTAGCAGCAGCTCGTAGTGCAGGCGGCTCGCCTCGCGCACGACGGTCATGTCGTTATGGTCGCCGGGGACGAGCACGCGGACGTCCACGCCGCGGCGCACGGCGCCTTCCAGCGCGCGGATCGTGTCGCGGTCGGGGACGAAGTACGCATTGCTGATCCAGATCGACTTCTTCGCGCTCACGATCGACACGATGTACAGCAGCTTCACCGTCGAGCTGCCTTCCGACGGAGACGACTTGATCACCTGCGTCAGTTGCGTCCCGCGCGGCTCCACGGCAGGGAAGTAGTCGAGGCCCGTGAGCAGCTCGCCGCGGCTCTTCACCCAGTTGTCCATGAACGCGAACTGCATCTGCGTCACGACCGGCCCCTCGACGCGGACCACCGTGTCTCGCCAGTGATTGTGCGCGTCGGCGTCGCCGAGCCATTCGTCCGCGATGCCGACGCCGCCGGAGAATCCGACCGTTCCGTCGACGACGAGCAGCTTGCGATGCGTGCGGTGATTGAGGCGCGACAGCGTGTACCAGCGCAGCGGGTGATACCACTCCAGGTCGATGCCGTTGCGGCGCAGGAAGTCGATGAGGCGGCCGGACATCGTCGCGGAGCCGACGGCGTCGAGAATCACCTTCACCGCCACCCCCGCCCGAGCCCGTTCCACCAAAGCCTCGGCGAAAGAGCGCGCGATCTCGCCGTCCCAGTAGATGTAGAACTCGAGGTTGATCGTCTTCCGCGCATTGCGGATCGCGGCAAGCATTGCGGGGAAGATCTGCACGCCGTTCTTCAGCACCTCGACGCGATTGCCGGGAGACATCGCCGCGCCGGTCAGCGCGTGCATCGTCTGCAGGAAGGCCAGATCGTGCACGCCGAACTGGTGCTTCATGTGATAGCGCATCGGCAGCCGCCGGCGGACCAGCGGAAGCGATGGGCGATGCGCGTAGCGCTCGGCGGCGTTGCGTCGGAACCAGGCCATTCAGCGATTTCGGATCAGGGCCAGCACGGCCGCGATCACGGACAGAGCCAGGAGAATGGTAAAGCCGAGGACGACGGCGACGATCAGGGTGGCGACGCCGGCGATCTGCGAAGCGGAACGAGGCGGACGCTTGCGATCCCGGTACTTCAGCAGGATTTGCAGGTTCATCATGTTCTCTTCGAACAGGAAATCGAAGATGTCGCCGAACACGGGGACGGCGCCGACGGCCGCGTCGAGCAGGATGTTGACCAGCATGCGGAGCACTTTGCGCATCGGAACGCGGTGGCGCAGCGCGCCGAACACGATCCAGAGCGCCATCAGCGACGCGATGACGTCGCCGACCACGGGGATGAGTCCGAGGGCGGCGTCGACGCCGAAACGCTTGCGGGTGCCGGGGATGGGGAAGGCTTCGTCCATCAGCCGCGCGAAGCGGCGGAGAGCGCGCAGATCGGGAGGGAGAGCTTCATCCGGCTCGACCACCTCCGGAACGAGTACCTTCCGGGCCATGCTCCGCGCTATGCAGACCGTGGGCCGGGAAAAAATGTAGGGCCGGCTCTCCAGCCGGCCCAGCATCGACAGTGGGCCGGCTGGAGAGCCGGCCCTACGTTCGTTCGGCATGGCGAAGGCATATAGTTGAGTCATGGCAGACGAGGCACCGCGGCCACAGGCGCGGCTGGCGCGACTGATCGTCCGAGGGATCCGGGCGCGCGACGTCATCTGGTCGTGGCTCACCGACCCTGCCGTCCTCCTCTACCGCCGCGAGGCGCACGGGCGGAGGCGGGCCCGTGTCGTCACCGTCGAGTTCTTCCTCTTCCTCCGCGAGCTCACGCGCGAGTTCTACATGATCGAAGGCTCGTCGCGCGCCGCGGCCCTCGCGTACACGACGCTCCTCTCGCTCATCCCGCTGCTCGTCGCCTTCACCCAGGTCCTGCAGCAGTACTTTCACAACCTCTTTCCGAACTTCCAGTCGCAGATCGACAGCATCCTCAACGTCGTCATCCCGTACCAGTCGCCTCAGCTCAACTACCACCTCGCCCACTTCGCCGAGAACGCCTCCGCCGCCTCGACCCTCGGCGCCATCGCCTTCATGGTGATCGCCTTCCGCCTCTTCCTCGCCGTCGAGGGAACCATCAACCAGATCTGGAAGGTGCGGAGTGCGCGCGGTTATCGGCCGAAGATCATCGCGTTCACGATGCTCTTCTTTTGGGGCCCGTTGCTGATGGGCCTCTCGTTCACGACTACGGCGATGCTGGAGAAGAACAAATACCTGCGCGTGATTTTCCGGCAGGACATCATCTTCACGCTCTTCCCGATCATCGTCCTCTTCATCGCGTTCATGATGCTGTTCTGGCTCGTGCCGTCCGCGCACGTGAAGCTCAGCGCGGCGGCGATTGGCGCGCTCATCACCACGCTGCTTTTCACGCTCGTGCGGTGGGGCTTCGGTATTTACGCCGACCATCTCTTCCACGGCCGTTTCAACGTGATCTACGGATCGATCGGGCTGGCGGTGATCTTCCTCATCGCCCTCGAAGTGATGTGGGTCGTCATCCTCCTCGGCGTCGAGATCAGCTACGTGTGGCAGAACCTGTATGGCGTGCTGCGCGCGAGCGAGCAGCAGATCCAGGACGATCCGCGCTTCGACACCTACTTTGCGCTGCGCGGCCTGGTCGAGATCTCCCGCCGCTTCGAGCGCCGCGAAGACTCGCCGTCTTCGTATCGCCTCGCCGAGCAATTCGGGACGACGGACGCGCAGATGCTGCGCGTGCTCCACAAGCTGGAGGATGCGAAGCTCGTGAAAGGCGTCGGCGGTGATTGGACCGGCTTTTTGCCCGCGTGCGATCCCGACCGCATCTCGGTCGAGGAAGTCATCCAGGTCGTCGAAGGCAGCGTCCGCATCGTCCCCGACCTCGGCGGCGACGACCGCGAGCGGGGCTTCATCTCCGACCTCTTCGTGCGCCTCCACAACAGCACGACCGCGGCGCTGAATCGGCTGACGATCGGGCAGATGGTGCGTGACCTCTATTCGCCGCGCGTCACTCGGGCGGAGGATCGGCCCCGAGTGTTGTAACGCGCGTCTCATCCTGAGTCGCGTAGACGACGAAGGATCCGTACCGATCTCGCGCTGCGCCTGAAGGTACGGATCCTTCGCCGTCTTCGCGGCTCAGGATGACACTGGCGTGCGCATGGCGCGCAGGGCGCTCACGCGGCGGACGTCTCCTGATGCGGGCGAGGAGCGCACGTGCCGGGAGATCCTTCGCCGTCTTCGCGGCTCAGGATGACACTGGCGTGCGCATGGCGCGCAGGGCGCTCACGCGGCGGAACGTTTCCTGATTCGGGGAGGAGCGCACGTGCCGGGAGATCCTTCGCCGTCTACGCGGCTCCGGATGACACTGGCGTGCGCATGGCGCGCAGGGCGCTCACGCGGCGGAACGTTTCGTAGGAAACCGTCGTCGCCGTGACCCACAACGCGCCGGCGACGATCCCCGCGCCGACGTCGGAGATCCAGTGCACGCCGAGGTACACCCGCGACGCTGACACGAAGAGGATGAGCGTGGCGGCAACGGCGAGCGCCGCGGCCTTCCAACGCGTGCGCGGGAAGGAGCGCATCGCGAGATAGCTGAGCGCGCAGAATGCGACGGTCGAGCCCATCGCATGTCCGCTCGGGAACGAATATCCATGCGCCTGACGCAGAGCCTCCGCGAGCGCGGGGCGGGCGCGGGCGAAGTAAGTCTTCAGTTGCAGATCGATGAGCGCGCCGCCGATGGCCGTGACGGCGAGATACGTCGCGAAGCGCCAGCGTCCGCGCATCGCGAGCCAGATACAGGCGAGCGTGTCGATGATCGCGATGCCAACCGGGCCTCCGGCGATGGTCAGCGTGACGAAGAACATCGTCGCCGCCGCGGAGCGATGCGTTGCCGCCCACGAGTGCGCATTCGTGTCGATCGACTGCAGCAACGGACTCTGTTGGTGCATCAGCTCCGCGAGATCTTCGAAGGCATCGCCGGCGACCATCGTGACCACCGCCCCGGCGGCGAGCATCACGAACACCGGCAGGTAGTCCGGCTTCGTGAAGCGGCCGGCGCGCGGAAAACGGAGCGCGAACTTCGCCGTGTAGTGCGCGATGCGCCGCCCGCTCCAGCGCAGCAGCGGCACGAGCGCGTAGAACACGAGCCAGAGGACCAGGAAGGTCGCGAGGAAAGCGGCGATTGCGCTCAGAAGCCGCCGCTCATGTACTTCCACTGCACGATCTTGTCGTTGATCTCGCGGAGGCGGCGACTGATCATGCGGCAGAGGAGATTGAGAAACTGCAGCGATGCGTGCGGATCCATCGAGAGGATCTCGTTCAGCGTCGCGCGGTCGATGGAGAGCACCGTCGCGTCGCCTTCGTGCGCCTTCGCATCGGCGGAGCGCGGCTTGTCGTCGATGAGGGCCATCTCGCCGAAGAAGTCGCCGCGGTCGAGCACCGTGAGCGCTTCCTCGCCGACGCCGGGGATGAACTTCGAGATGCGCACCCGGCCGTCGAGGACGATGAAGAGCTTGTCGCCCTTCTCCCCCTCGCGGAAGATCATCGACCCTTCGCGGAAACGCTCCTCGCTGGAGAACGTCGCGAGCAGCTTCATTTCCGCCGCGGAGAGCCCGCGTTCCTTGAACAGGTCGACCTTGTCCTCGGACTTCACGGTCACCTGCTGCGTCTCGCGTTTGCCTTCCGCCCGTTTGCGGCCGCCGCCCCGCTTCGCGTCTTCCTGGAAGAAGAGCTTCAGCTGCTCGTTCGCGTCGCGCACCTTCTCCGTGAGCGAGCGCCAGAACGCCCAGTGCAGGCCGACGGCCATCTCCTTGTCCTCGTCCATCATCTGGTCGAGGGCGCTGAAGGAGAACGTGTAGCAGGCGGAGCTCTCCACGGCGAGCGCGTCGCTGGAGCGATGCGTGCGGTCGATGAAGTTCATCTCGCCGAAGATCGTGTCGTGCCCGAGGAGGCCGAGGATTTGAGGGCCGAAGGGAGTCTCCTTGCGGATCTCGATGCGGCCGTCTTTCACCACGTAGAAATCCATCGAGCGCTCTTCCTCGCGGAAGACGTAATCGCCCGAGACGTAGCCGTCCACGCGCGCGAATTTCGACAGGCGGAAAACCTGCTCGTCCTTCATGTGCTGGAACACGGTGAGCTTGCGCAGGTCGGCGGCGATCGTGATGAGGTCGTCGCGTTTCTCCGCCGCGCGGGTGATCTTCTGCAGGATCTCCTTCAAATCCTTGCGGCTCTCGAGGCGGAAGAGATTTTCCTTCCGCAGCTCGAGGCGCTCCGTGCAGAGCTGCAGATGCTCCACGCGCTCCTTGATGCGCGCGTTGAG
>JAFAVZ010000477.1 GCA_019242175.1 Acidobacteriota bacterium | reverse complement strand
ACGGTCGGCTGCTCAACATGCCCGCGCCTTACGCCATCAATGCCGAGGCGGCTTATCCGTCGGTCGAAGTCGGATTCGCGAATGCGGAGCAGACGCAGCTCTATGGTCCGTTCAAGTACAACACGCACGTGATCATCACCACGGACGCCGGCAAAGGCGGCGACGCGATTCTGATGTACCTGGACGCCTCGGATAACACGCTGAAGCCCCTCGCCGGATCGATCACGGTTTCGGTATGCGTGGCGCCGCAGCTGCCGGGCGGACCGTAGTCGGTTTCTTACAGTTGACGATGGGAAGGCGGAGCTCGCGATGGGCTCCGCCTTTTCTTTTGAATAACCCGGCCGTCGCTCGCGTTCTCCCGCCCGCTGCATGGAGCTCGAGAGCAAGCTGCAGATCCTCGCCGATTCCGCCAAGTACGACGCATCGTGCGCCAGCGGCGGTTCTACTCGGAGTAGCGAGCCCGGAGGCTTGGGCGACGTGCGGCCGATGGGGATCTGCCACAGCTACACGCCCGACGGACGCTGCGTCTCGCTCCTGCGCATCCTCCTCACGAACTACTGCATTTACGACTGCCTGTACTGCGTGAACCGCATCTCCAGCGACGTTCCGCGGGCGCGATTCACCGTGCGCGAGGTGGTCGATCTCACGCTCGCTTTCTATCGCCGCAACTACATCGAGGGGCTCTTTCTCAGCTCCGGGATCTTCGGTTCTCCCGACGCGACGATGGAGCAACTCGTCGCCGTGGCTCGCACGCTGCGCGAGGAGCATCGCTTCCGCGGCTACATCCATCTCAAGGTCATCCCCGGAGCGTCGCCGGAGTTGCTTGCTGAAGCAGGACGGCACGCCGACCGGCTCAGCGCCAACATCGAGCTGCCCACCGCCACGGAGCTGACCACGCTGGCTCCGGAGAAGAACCGCGGCAGCATCGAGTCCACGATGGCCGTGATCGATGCGGAGCGCGAGGCGCACGCAGAGACGCCGGCGAGGTTCGCGCCTGCCGGGCAGACGACGCAGATGATCGTGGGCGCCGGCGACTCCAGCGATGCCGACATCCTGCTCACCTCGAATCAGCTCTACGCGCGCCATCGGCTCAAACGCGTCTACTACAGCGCGTTCAGCCCCATCCCACACGCCGACGCCCGCCTGCCGTTCGAACGGCCGCCGCTCGTGCGCGAGCATCGTCTCTATCAGGCGGACTGGCTCGTGCGCCGTTACGGATTTTCCATCGACGAGCTCACGACTGCCGAGGAGCCGAACCTCGACCTCACACGCGATCCGAAGCTCGTTTGGGCGCTGCGCCACCGCGAGCTCTTTCCGATCGATGTCAACGCCGCGCCGCGGGAGCTGCTGCTCCGCATTCCGGGACTCGGCTATCGCAATGTCGATCGCATTCTCGACATCCGCCGCGTGCATCGGCTGGCGACCGCCGATCTCGTTCGCCTCCGCGTGGCCTGGAACCGGATGAAGGCGTTCGTGATCGTCGCGGACCATCATCCCGCCGTGCGCGTTCTCGACGGCGCCGCGCTCGCGCAAACCGCCGCTCCCGCCGCGCGTCAGCTCGCGTTGTTCGATGCGGAGCAGTCGGCGCATTCCGGACAGCTTTGATGCGGACGCTGCACGTCCGAATCGAGTCTACGCTCCCGTCCTGGCAGCGCGCCGCCCGCTCGCTGCTCGCCGATGGCGCCGCGGCCGAAACCGTGCATTGGGATGACGGAAGCGCCACGCCGCCGCTCTTCGCGACCTCCTATGCGATCGATGACAGTGCGCCGCCAGTGCGCGTTCCTGCGACCTTCGCCGCGCTCGCAGAAGCGGTGGCGTGTCATCGCGACGCGGCGAAATGGGAGATGCTTTACGCGCTGCTCTGGCGCCTCACGCATGGCGAACGCTCGCTGCTCGCGAACCGCGTCGATCCTCTCGTCGCCAACCTGCGCGACTATCAACAGCAGGTCGAACGCGACGTGCACAAAATGCATGCGTTCGTCCGCTTCGGGCGGCTCGAGACGGAGGAGGGGGAGGAGTGGCTGGCCTGGTACCACCCCGACCACGACGTCGTGGCCCGCGCCGCGCCGCTTTTCGTCGAACGCTTCCGCGCGATGCGCTGGTCGATCGTGACGCCGCGAACGACGGTCCGCTGGGACGGATCGGAACTGCAGTTCGCGCCCGGCGCCGGACGCGACGAGGTGCCGCAGGCCGACGAGCTCGAACATCTCTGGCGGACGTACTACCGATCTGTCTTCAACCCCGCGCGCATGAACCTCCGCGCGATGCGCTCCGAGATGCCGTCCCGCTTCTGGAACCAACTGCCGGAGCTGACCGCGCTTCCCTCGATGCTGCGCGAAGCGACGCCCCACGTCGACGGCATGCTCCGCGATCAACGCGCCGCCCCGTCCGCCGCCCCTTTCGTCCCCTCCGGCGCCAACTCTCCCTCGCGCCTGCGCCAATTGCGCGACGCCGCGATGGAGTGCCGCGGCTGCGAGCTCTACGAGCCCGCCACCCAAACCGTGTTCGGCAGCGGCCCCCCTTCCGCTCGCATCGTGCTGATCGGCGAGCAACCCGGCGACGAAGAAGACCGCCGCGGCGCCCCCTTCGTCGGCCCCGCTGGCCGCCTCCTCGACGAGGCGCTCCACGAGGCCGGTATCAACCGCGCCGATGTCTACCTAACGAACGCCGTGAAACACTTTCACTTCGAAGAACGCGGCAAACGCCGCATCCACAAGACCCCCCGTACGTCCCACGTGACCGCCTGCCGCCCCTGGCTGGAAGCCGAACTGTCCGCCATCTCCCCCTCCGTCATCATCTGCCTCGGCGGCACCGCCGCCAAATCCCTCCTCGGCGGCACCTTCCGCGTGACCGAGGAACGCGGCAAACCGATCTACGGGACCCGCTGGGCGCCTACCGTTGTTGCCACCCTCCACCCGTCGGCGATTCTCCGCATGCCCGAGGAGGGGCGGCGGGAGGGGATGGCGATGCTCGTGGCGGATTTGCGGGTGGCGGGGAGGGTCGAGTGAGGATTCTTCCGCGAAACACGAAAACTGACACACGAGACGCAGGTTTTGGCAACAGGGGGCCTTCCAATGGACACCGCTAACGAAGCTTCCAACGAAGTGTCGACTCTCGTCAAAAGCGCGACCCGGCTGCGCGGCGTGCGCGCCACGAGGCTGCTCGACAGCGAGACCGAAGCGTCGTTCGACCGGCTCACGCGGCTTGCCGCGAAGCTCACGCAGGCGCCGGTCACCTTCGTGTCCATCGTCGATGAACAGCGCGATTTCTACAAATCGTGTTTCGGTTTCCCGGAACCGCTGGCGTCCGAGCGAGAGCTGGTCGGGACCACCTTTTGTCATTACGCTCTATCGTCCGACGGTCCTCTCGTGATCGAAGACGCACTCTCCGATCCCGTTTACAGGCACGTGCCCACCGTCCAATCTCTCGGTGTGCGCGCCTATCTTGGGGTGCCGCTGACGCTCGCGAGCGGTCAGACGATCGGCTCGTTTTGCGCGATCGACTTTCAGCCTCGCGTGTGGTCCGAGCTCGACATCGAGGTCATGCGCGAGCTCGCATTGTCTACCCTCCGCGAGATCGAGCTTCGGATGGCGCTCGCCGAGATCTCGCAGGAAAGAGTTCGCGTGCAGGCGCTCGCCGACCACCATTCATCGATGTACGACGACGCTACGAACGCGAGCAGAGAAAGGGAACGCTTCTTCGCCTCCGTGACGCACGAGCTGCGCACGCCCATGACGTCCATCCTTGGTTGGCTCCAGATCCTGCGGGAGGTGGTGCTCAACAGCGTCGACGCGACGGAAGCGCTGGCGATGATCGAAATGAGCGCCAAGGCTCAGGCCCGCCTGGTGAATGATCTGCTCGACAGCACGCGGGTCGGCGCCGGCAAGATCGCCCTCGAGCTCGCGCCGGTCGAAGCCGGTGAAATGATCGCGGACGCCGTCCGTGCCGCCGCTCCCGCGGCCCTGATGCTCGGAATCGATCTCACCACGTCTCGTGGAGACCATGCGCCCTTGCTCGCCGACCCGAAACGGCTTCGTCAGGTCCTCGACAATCTGATCGGAAACGCTCTGAAATTCACTCCTTCAGGTGGGAAAGTGGACGTTCGAAGCGAAGTCGCCGGCGACGTCGTCCACATCCGAGTCAGCGATACGGGGAGAGGCATCGCCCCCGAAATGCTCGGCCGCCTTTTCGAACGCGGCGTTCAGGTCAACTCCGGCGAACAGGGCGGCCTCGGCCTCGGCCTGAGCATCTCCGACGCGATCGCGAAGAGCCACGGCGGGACGATTTCGGTGGAGAGCGCGGGGATTGGTCGCGGCTCCGCGTTCATCGTGACGCTCCCGCTCAGCGCAAGGGGAGGGTGAGCGTTCGCGGCTCGGGTCAGGGGGAACCCACCTGTGTGACGGCATCGCTCACCGGTGCGGCATTTCGGGTGCAACTCGCGACCGTGAGACTCCAACAACGCAACCCGCCAAAAACACAGAAGCCGCCTTTCGTGGCCTTACGCGATCGACGATACCGCGCCGGTGACGCGCGTCCCCTCCAGCTTCGCCGCGTTCGCGGAAACGGTGGCCTGCCATCGGATGCCGCGAGATGGGAGATGCTTTTACGCGCTGCTCTGGCGCCTCACGCATGGCGAACGCTCGCTGCTCGCGAACCGCGTCGATCCTCTCGTCGCCAACCTGCGCGACTATCACGTTCCACGTGACCGCCTGCCCCCTGGCTGGAAGCCGAACTGGCCGCCATCTCCCCCTCCGTCATCATCTGCCTCGGCGGCACCGCCGCCAAATCCCTCCTCGGCGGCACCTTTCGCGTGACCGAGGAACGCGGCAAACCGATTCAAGGGACGCGATGGGCGCCTACGGTCGTCGCCACCCTCCACCCGTCCGCGATCCTCCGCATGCCCGAGGAGGGGCGGCGAGGGGAGTGGATGGCGATGCTGGTGGCGGATTTGCGGGTGGCGGGGAGGGTGGCACGGCGCGAGCCGGCGTGAGCCGATCCATTGTTCGTCATGAAGCGCTCGACCTGCACGCGCTCTGCTGCGCGGGCGATCTGGCGAAACGTCCATCGCTCCTTGCGCACGTCCGATCCAGTCCCGACCACGCCGATCACTGATACCGGCGGCCTCCGACGCCCGGCGCACCAACCATCCTTGTTCGCGGATTCGGTTGACCAGCACTCTCGACTGCCGGGCTGCTTCGCGCAAGGAACGAACCTCCTGCCACGTCGCACCTGGAAGGTGCTGGAGACTCCTGCCGGACTACCTGCCCGAAACTGCGCTCTCGGTCGACAACATTTTCGTCTTCGACGGCCAGATCCTGCCGCAACGCATG
>JAFAVZ010000290.1 GCA_019242175.1 Acidobacteriota bacterium | reverse complement strand
ATGGCGGAAACGCGGCTGGCGCAGAAGGTCGAGCGACGCTTCGCGCAAAGCGGCGGATTTCGTCGCGCCGATGCGCAGGCGGCGATGGAAGCCGATCATCGTCTCCGCCGCGCTCGCGGAGTCGATGCTCCACTGGCTCACGACCGTCGACGGGCAGCCGGCGAGGAACAGCGCCCAGGCCATGCCGATCACGCCTTCGCCCTGCCGCGTGCGGCCGCGCGCACTGTCGCAGGCGGAGAGCACGACGAGGTCGCTGCGCAGCGGCAAACGCGCGATCTCACGCCCTTCGAGCAAGCCGTCGTCGCGGCCGGCAGGAGCGAAGAGGAGATGCGAGTACAGCGGGTTCTGGTCGTTCAGAACACCGTGCGTCGCGATGTGGACGATGCGCGCGTCGACGATCTCCGCGCGCAGGCGTTGCTCGGTCGCGGCCGCGCCGGTGAAGACGCGTTGCGCGTCGCCGTACAGACGGGCGATCGCGGCGAGCTGGCGTTCCGCTTCCGGCAACGCCGGCAGTCCGGCAGCCGCAGGCGGATTGCCGAAAGCGAGCAACGCGAGCGGCGCGCTGCGATGGCTCGTCGTGAGGCGGCGCATCTCCGCAAGCGCGGTGAGCGACGGCGCGTACGAAAGCGACGCGTGCTCGGCGAGATAGCGGCCGTCGTCGACGACGAGCGCCTGGAATGGCAACTCCCACAAAGCGCCGTCGGGGATGACGATCAGCTCCTTGCGGTCGCGCCACATCGGCCAAGAGCTGCCGAGCAATCGTGCGAACAACTTCTTCGAAGCGGCGTCGAAGCCGAGATCGCGTTGGGCGATCTGTTGACGCAACGCTTTCACTTCTTTCGTCAGCGCCGCGGCGGTGATGGCGACGCCGCGCACGCGCACGGAGCTCGGCGTCACGACGAAGACGAACGTGCGGTTCGGCGTCACGACGAACTCGATCGCGGCGCTGCCGTCGCGCAGCGCGGCCGGCTTCGCGTCGGAGGTCACGTCGCGCTGGAGCAGATCGAGCAGCACGCGCGCCTTCGCCTGTTCCGCGTACCGCAGCGACTCGGCCGGCTCGGATGCGGCCAGCAGCGACACGATGCCGAGATAGGGATTGAGCCGCGACTCGAAGAACAGCGCGCGTTGTTGTTCGGAGCCGCCGGATTGCTTGCGTCCTGCTTCGACCGATTCGATGCCTTCCGCGTACGCGGCGCGCGCCTCTTTGCGGCGGCCGAGCGCGCGCAACGAGTCGCCGCGAACGGTCGCCGCGGCGACGACGACCGGAGCAACGTTGCCTCGCGCGGTCGCGAGCGCACGATCGGCGAGATAGAGCGCGAGATGCGGCGCGCCGTTCTCCTGCGCGAGGAGCGCCGCGTCGGTCTCGGCGACGGCCGCCTGCGCCGGATCGCCGACAGACTGGGAGAGCGTCCAGGCCTGCATGTAGAGGCGCATCGCCTCGCGGCGCTGCCCGCGTTGGCGGGCGATCTCGCCGAGGTTGATGGCCGCGCCGGCGACGCCCATCGGATCCTTCGTCTGCTGTTTGATCGCCAGGCTGCGCTCGTAGTAGCCCTGGGCGCGCGTCAGCTCGTTGCGGCGGATGGCGATGTTGCCGAGGTTGTTGAGGGCGAAGGAACGGATGCGGTCATTGTTCGCGGCGTCGGCAAGCTCCAGCGCCTTCTCGAACCAGCTCTGCGCTTCGTCGAGATCGCCGAAGACGAAGGCGTTGTTGCCGAGGTTGTTCGTCACGCCGGCGACGGCTTCGGCCTCGCCCAGCTTCGCGAACATCGAACGGGCGATGCGCAGCTCCGCGAGCGCCTGGGCGAGATTGCCGCGCGTGCGCTCCGCGACCGCCAAGCTGTTGTGGATGTAGGCGATCGTGCGCGGGTCCTTCGTGTGCGCGAACGCTTCGTTCAGGAGGTCGACCGCCTCGCCCGGCTCGTTGCGGCGCGTGGCGTAGATGGCGATGGCCTGGAGCTCGCTGGCGATGATGTCGTCGTCGCCGGCGAGGCGAGCGAGCTCCAATGCTTCCTGATCGTACGGCTCACCCTTGCTGAACTGCCGTTCGTTGAACCAGGCGGTACCGATGGCCGCGAGCGCGCGGGCCAACGGGACGAGCGCGCGTTGCTCGCGCGCGTGCTTTTCGAGAAAGAGGCCGGCGTCGCGCAGCACGGGCGGCTTCATGTCGCGCTGAACGGATTTCAGCTCGCGCGCGAAGTCGTCGAGGAACGCCGGCGTTGGACCGCCGCTTTCGGCGAGGAGGCACTCGCGCTCGTCGTTCGTCGGCGCGCGGAGGATGCGCTTCGCCAGGCTTTCGTCAGCGAGGAGCGGCAACGCGAATGCGAGGAGCAGGAGCAGGCGACGGATCAACGGAGGGCGACTCCGAGATTCTTCACCGCCGGCGATCGTGGATCCTTTTGCGCCGCCAGCGCCCAGTCTTTGCGCGCGTCGTCGAGCAGACCGGCGCGGGCCTCGAGCAGCGCGCGCACCAACGGCTCGTTCGCGTGACGCTGTTGCGCGGCGGCGACCGCCGCGTTCGTCGCGTCGTCGACGAGGCCGAAACGCGCCTCGCCTGCCGGCGGCTGCGGCGCGATCGTTCGCGCGTCGCCGTCCGTGGCGACGACCTGCCAGACGTACTCGGCGCCGCGTTGGAGATCCTGCGTTGGTTGCCAGGCGACGTCGTGCAATTCCGGGCTTTGCATCACGAGCGAGCGGTCCGCGTAGATCTCGACGCGGTACGTCGCCGTCGCGGACAGCGGCTTCCACGAGAACTGGGGCTTCGTCTCGCGCACGAGCGTGGCGACGGGCGCAATCACGTCGAACGCGGGCGCTGCGGAGCCCATCAGCGTGCCACGTTCGCGGCGCATCGCCGCGGCGCGTTCGCTGACGACGATGCGTCCCGCGGCTGCCTCGTTCACGAGCGCCGCGCTTTCGGAGTCGACGACCGTCTTCCGCGGACGCGCGACGAATGCGAGCACGGCGAGCACGATCCCCGCCGCCACCGCCCACCACACCGCGCGGCGTGGACGCCTCGGCGCGATGGCCGCGGCGGTGCGGCGCAGATCGGCGAGATCGGCGGCGCAGCTCGCGCACGTCTTCACGTGCTCCGGCTCCGGCGTCTCGGCGTCGACGATCGCCGCGAGCTGCTCGTATTCGAGATGCTCTTCGCCCGCGGTCAGGGCATCGATGAGATCGCGATGCGACGTCATACGCGCAGCCTCCTTCCGAGCCGTTCCCGCGCCGACTTGCGCAGGTTGATCACCTGTTGCCGGGTCAGGCCGAGCATCGCCGCGATGCGCGCATCGGGCAAAGGCAACTCGTTCCAGATCGCGGCGAGATCTTCCGCGCTCATCGCGAGCGCCGTCGCGATCTCATGCGCCGAGGCGATGCCGGTGTGCGGCACGAGCGAGAGCAATTCCTCCCCTTCTCCGCCGCGCAGGTTCAACAGCAGCGCGACGCGTTGCGGCTGCGGCAGCAGCAACAGCTCCTGCCACAGACGGCGCAGATGCGACTGCTGCTCGACGGAGTCCGCCGCCTCGCCGCGCACGGTCTGTTCGCCGCTCTCCACGCGTTCGTCGAGTCCCTGCGCGAGCAACGAGACGACGGCATCGAGATCGACCGGACCGCCGGCATCGCGGAACAACCGGGTCAGCGTCGCCACCAGCTCCTCGCCGTGCAAGCCGCCGCGATGCGCGTGCGCGGGCAGACGATCCGTCGCGTCGGCGCGCATGCGTTGCCGCGCGAGTCCGCAACGCCACCCGCGCCCATCCTCGTGCAGGAAAAACTCGGCGCGATGCGTGAGCACGTAGCGGATGCGATTCCGCAGCCGATGCCGTTCCGGATAACGCTCCCGCAGCCGGGCGTCGCAGGCGCGATGCGCGGCCATCGCGACGTAGGAACGGAAGGAAGCGATCGGCGCCGCCGTCTCATCGCCGCGCAGGTCGTCGAAATGGCGGAGGAGGCTGACCACGACGTCGTTGCAGACGTCATCGACCTCGTGGCGCTCCCGGCGAAAACGGGCCGTGACGACCGCGCGGATCACCGGGAGCGCCTCGTCCTGCATGAGCGCGTCGCGATGCTGCTCCGCGACGGCGTCGTCCGCTTCGAGAAACGGACGCAGGACGGGATCGGAGGAACTTTTCGCCGGCGCGAGGCTCGAGGGCATCGAGCCGGCGATTGTGCCATGGCCTGCATCGGGTTTGGATCTATCGCGCGAGCCTCCACCCTGCGATGGCGATCATCACGACAACGAGCGCCGCGAGCGCGTACGGATCGAGCGTCGGCACGGCTGCGGGTGGAGGCTGTGCGAGAACCTGCTGGAGGAGCGACTGCGAATTGCTGTTCGCGAACGTCGCGTCCCCGCTGTAGAGCGCCGTGATCGAGTGGTCGCCCGCGCTCAGGGTGGACGTGGTGAAGGTGGCTTGCCCGTTCACGAGGGGGGCCGAGCCGATGACCGTCTGGCCCTCGGCGAAGCTCACCGTCCCCGTGGCGCCGGTCGGCGAAACGGTCGCCGTGAACGTCACCGGCTGACCGACCGTCGAGGGATTCATCGACGACGAAATCGTCGTCGTGGTCGGGGTGAGCGCGGCGGCTCCGACCACCTGATCGATGGCCTCCGACGTCGCGTTGTAGTTGTTGTTGTCGCCGCTGTAGCGGGCGTTGATCGAGTGCGTTCCCGCCGCGAGCGAGCTGGTAGTGAACGTCGCGACGCCGTTCGGCCCGAGCGGAACGATCGCAATCGTGAGGCCGCCGTCGCGGAAAGAGACCGTGCCGGTCGGCGACGACCCGTTGACCACGGTCGCGGTGAACGTCACCGACTGACCGGGGTTGGAGGGATTCACCGAGCTCTGGATCGTGACCGTGGGCCCGGCCTTGTCGACGAGCTGCGTCATCGACGTCGAATGCGAATTGAAGTTGGAATCCCCGCCGTACGAGGCGCCGATCGTATGACTGCCGATCGTCAGCGCCGACGTCGTGAACGTCGCAACGCCGTTCGTGACCGTGCCGGTGCCGAGCTGCGTTGGCCCATCGAAAAACGTCACCAGGCCGCTTGGCAGCGTGGAACCGCTGAACCCAGCCGGCGGCTGCACCGTCGCGGTGAACGTCACGCTCTGCCCGAGGGACGAAGGATTCTGGGAGCTGGTCAGGGCTACCGTGGTGGCGCTCTTCAGCACGGAGATGGTAAGCGGCGCGGAAGTCGAGCCCTGGAACGTCGCTGAGCCCGCATAGGTCGCCGTGATGTTCGTATGCGTACCGACGGAGAAAGCGGACGTCGTGAACGTCGCCTTGCCGGCGGCGAGCAGGTCGGTGCCGAGCGTCGTCGCCCCTTCTTTGAACGTCACGGTTCCGGTGGCGCCCGCCGGCGCGACCGTCGCGGTCAGCGTCACCGGCTGCCCGTACGAGCTCGGATCGGGCGAGCTGGTGAGAGCGGTCGTCGTCGGGGTAGTCGCCGCGGTTACCGTCAGCACGACATCATTGCCGTCATTGCCGACGTACGAGATCTGGTACGTCAGGCCGTTCAGCGTCATCGTGGCGCCTTCCGGAAGCCCGGCGAACGTGCCGCTCACCGGACCGGCGCTCTGTTTGTCGAGGATCGTGTACTTCGTGTTGAGAGGAGCGTTGAAATTGCTGGTCAGGTCGAGCGTGCCGGCGAGCGAGACGCTCCCCTTGACGGTGAGCTTCGAGAACAGGCTGGCGCTCGTGATCACGCCGACATGCATCGCACCTGCGTCCAGCGAATAGTTGCCCTTGATGAGCGAGCTCCCCGCGGGCACCTGAACGGTGCTCGTATTCTGCGCCAGCAACGAGCCCTCGAGAGACTGCGCGTTCAGAAAAATTTGTGAATTGCCGGTGAGCGTCGTCGGTCCCGTGTAGGTCCCACCGCCGGTGAACTTCAGCATGGCGCTTCCGCCGGCGGTGATCGACGCCGTCGTGCCCGTCGCACCGTTGAGCTCGACGGGGCCGTGGCCGTCGATGGCCAGCGGCGTCGTTCCCAGCTGGGGCCCGGTGAAGAAGCGAAGGTTTCCTTCGACGGTCCAGCTCTGCGCGCCGGCCACCGTGACCGGATTGATGATGCCGGCCGTGCCGGTGGTGACCAGAATCCCTTTGTTGCCCACCGTGAACGGATTCCCGTCGATCACGCAGGTCAGATCGAAAGTCAGGGACTCGAACGACGTCCCGGCCGGCAGGTCGTCCGTCATGACCGGATGGGCAGAGCCAGCCGGAAAAATCAGCGCATCCCCGGAGACAGGAACGACGCCGCCGTTCCAGTTCCCCGGGTTCGACCAGTCGCCGCTCACCGCGCCGGTCCAGGTGATGCTCGTCGCCTGCGCCGTCAGCGCGCAAGCCATCATCGTCAAGATCAGAGCCAACCGTTTCATCGGGAAAAAGACCCTCCGAACGGTTGAAGATGACGGATGGGGGCGGCTGATTACCGCCCCGTCCGAATCATTTCTCGACTGCTGCTTTGAGGTTGGCCAGGCCGGCCTCGAAGTCCTTGCCGACCATCTTGTCCATGCTCATGAAGACGCCCATCAACTTGACCAGGAACGGCTGCGCGCCGTGCATGCGCCAGGAGACGTACGTGCCGCCGGCGATCGACTCGAGCGTGAGCTCGGCGACGTTGTGAGCTTCGAAGGGTTTGAGGAAGTCGAGCTGGATGACTTCCCGGGAAAAAGGCGTCGACTCGGTGATCTCCATCCGCCCCGAGCCGACTCCTGTTCCCTTCCCACGCGTAAACCGCGCCCTGGCCGCGCGGCGCCCCGCTGTACGTGCGCTTCAGCGCGGGATCGAGCTTCTCCCACGGAGACCAGACGGTCCACTGGTGGAAGTCGTCGATGAGGGGAAAGATCGTCTCCGGCGGCGCCGCGATCGTGATCGAGCGCTCGACCGAGAAACGGTCGGGCTTCATCGACACCACGATCAGCAGAATGACCGCCAGCACGTCGAAGGCGAAAAAGATCCAGATCCCCATGAGCGCGCCCTCCGTCGACTACTGCTTCTCCGGCGCGCTGCCGATCATGATCGGCGTGCCGAACTTGTCGACGAGCATCCCGAACCCGGGCGACCAGAACGTCGCACCGAAAGGCATGTTCACCGTGCCGCCCTCGGACAGCGCGTCGAACGCGCGCTTGCCTTCGTCGACGCTGAGAAATCCGAGCGAGACGTAGAAGCCGTTCATGCCCTGATAGTTCGTGGCCATGACGTCGTCGGATGCCATGATGACGCCGCCGCCCGGAAGCTCGAGTCTGGCGTGGATGACCTTGTCGTCGTTGCCCGGCGGGGTGTGCTCCTTCGCCGGCGAGTCGCCGTAGGTCATCACATCCAACTTCCCACCCAGCACCGACTGATAAAACCGCATCGCCTCGGCGCAATTGTCTTTGAAGAGGAGATAAGGCTCGCTGATCGCCATGTCGTTCGTTGCTCCTTTCCGAGTCGGGCGGACGCTAGCATCGCTTAGTCCTAAAAAGCAACTAAGTAGTACACTATTTTCATGAAGGGAAAACGGAGCTATGCGGAAGGCTGCGCCGCGGCCCACGCGCTCGACCTCGTGGGCGAACGCTGGGCGCTCCTCGTGGTGCGGGAGCTGATCTTCGGCCCGAAGCGCTTCACCGACCTCCGCGCGAGCCTGCCGCTCATCAGCCCGAACGTGCTGACGCAACGCCTGACCGACCTCGAACGCGCCGGCGTACTGCGCCGCCACAAACTCCCTCGCCCCGCCGCCGCATGGGTCTACGAGCTCACCCCCTGGGGCGCCGGCCTCGAGCCGATCCTCATGTCCCTCGGCCGTTGGGCCCTGCACTCGCCCGCCTTCCCCGAGGGCAAGCCGATGAGCGCCGACGCTCTGATGCTCTCCCTGCGCACGATGTTCTCCGCCCCCGCCGACTTCGCGGCCACGATCGAGCTCCGGGTCGACGACGACGCGTTCACCGCCGCGATCGCCGACGGCCGCCTCTCGCTGACGCGCGGCACCACGCCCGCCCCGGACGCGACGATCACCGCCGACACGACGACGCTCGCAAGCCTCGTGTACGGCGGCGCGAGCCTGCGCGCCTCGGGCGCGAAGGTGACGGGGGACGGGCGGGCGGCCCGGGGGTTTCTCAGGGCTTTCGCGAGCGCGTAATCCCTCTTCGGACATAATCTCGTCGTCTCCCATGCCGACCCGGATCGTGAAGCGCCTCGCGTTCGCCGTGATGCTCGTCGCGTTGACCGCGATCGCGGAGCCGAGCGAGCGCGGACGCGTCACCATCCGCAACTTCCGCACGCGCGATCTCGAGGCGCGCGGCGCGAAGGTCGGCCCGCAATTCTTCTCCATCACCCAGGACCAGCGCGGCCTCCTCTACCTCGGCAACAACGTCGGCGTCGTGGAGCTCGACAACCACGCGGCGCGGCTCATCGAGTTGCCGCAACGGGCGAACGCGCTGTCGCTCGACGTCGACGCCCAGAACCGCATCTGGGTAGGCGCCGTCGGCAACCTCGGCTATCTCGCACCGAACGCGCGGGGCGAGCTCGGATTCGTTTCGCTGCTGGACAAAGTGCCGGCCGACGCGCGCAACTTCGGCGACGTGTGGCAGACGAGCGTCGCGCATGACGGCGTGTACTTCCGCACGCCGACGCATCTCCTGCGTTGGAACGGCAGCGCGATGAAGGTGTGGACGGCGCCCAATGGATTCCACATCGGCAGCGTCGTCGACGGCCGGCTCATCGTGCGCCAGACGGGCATCGGCCTCTCGACCGTCGACGGCGACGCATTGCATCTCTTGCCCGGCGGCGAGCGCTTCGTCGACGAGAAGGTGTACGTGATCGCGCCGTGGGGCGACGGGCGGCTCTTCCTCATCGGCCGCACGAGCGGCGTCACGATCTTCGACCCGA
>JAFAVZ010000158.1 GCA_019242175.1 Acidobacteriota bacterium | reverse complement strand
CCTGCGCGCCGGCCGATGAATCAGGCCGCCGCGTCGTAGCGCGGCGGCAGATGGTCGGCGGCGCGCAGGAAATCGTTCACGACACCCGCACGTACTCGTAGTCGACCGGCATGTTGTTGATGCCGCGGTCGGGCGGCGCGATCCACGCGGCAACCTTGCCCGGCTCCAGCACCGAATGCATCAGCGACGCAACGAACTCCTGATCGGCAGGCATCGGGATCCAGTTCGGCAGACTCGCGCCGAAGAGCTCCGGCGAGATCGGGTTGCCGGCCGGATCGGTCGGCACGTTCGCCCAGCTGCCCACCGTGCGCCGGAACCGCGCGCTCGGCAGGCGCAGCTCGAACTGCACGCCGCCCTTCTCGATGATTTTGTTCCAGCGCTTCACGCCGTTCTCGCAGTCGCGGATGTAAGCGGCGCGCATCACCTCGTTCATCGCATTGCGCATCGACACCGACTCCGAGCGCACCCCGCCCTGCCCATCCGGCAGGTCGAGCGCGTACTCGCCGGCCGCGACGTGATCCTCGTACAGCGACTCGTCCGGCCGCCCCTTCAACCCATTCGCGAAGTAGCTCGCCGCGTTTGAAGAAACCTCGGAGCCGAAGAGGTCCAGCGCGGAGCTGAACCAGAAGTTCATGTACTTCTGGATCGTCTGCAGATCGATCGCGCCCGCGGCGCGGATGCGCGTCGGGTCGTCGGTCTTCAGCTCGTTCATCACTTCGACGGTTCTGCGCACGACGCGCCCGATCCCGCTGTCCCCCACGAACATGTGATGCGCTTCCTCGGTCAGCATGAACTGGCAGGTGCGCGCGAGGGGATCGAAGCCGCTCTCCGCGAGCGCCTTCAGCTGGAACTTGCCATCGCGGTCGGTGAAGTACGCGAACATGTAGAACGAGAGCCAGTCGCGGATCGGCTCGTTGAACGTGGAGAGGATGCGGGGCTTGTCGGCATCGCCGGCATGACGCTCCAAAAGACCTTCCGCTTCTTCGCGGCCATCGCGCCCAAAGTAGGCGTGGAGGAGATAGACCATGGCCCAGAGATGGCGGCCTTCCTCGACGTTCACCTGGAAGAGGTTGCGCAGGTCATAGAGCGACGGCGCGCTGCCGCCGAGCGCGCGCTGCTGCTCGACCGAGGCCGGCTCGGTGTCGCCTTGCGTGACGATGAGGCGGCGCAGCGTCGAGCGATGCTCGCCCGGCACGACCTGCCACGCCGGCTGGCCGATGTTGTCGCCGAAGCCGATCGTGCGGTCCTGCTTCTGATCGGCCAGAAAGATGCCCCAGCGATACTCCGGCATCTTGACCATGCCGAACGTCGCCCACCCCTGCTGATCGACCGAGGTGGCCGTGCGGAGATAGACGTCGTTGTTCTGGAAGACGGCCGGCCCGAGGTCTTTCCACCAATCGAGAAAACGCGGCTGCCAATGCTCCAACGCGCGCTGGAGCGTCTTGTTCGTCGAAAGATCGACGTTGTTCGGGATGCGTTCGTCGTAGTTGATGTTCATGATGGTCTCGCTTCGCTCGACTCGGTTGCTGGTTGCTAGTTGCTGGCTACTTGCGCCTCTGCTCGTTTCAGGCGCGGATGCGCAAGCAACCAGCAACCAGCAGCTCGTTTCAGACTCTCTCCCAGGAAAACTTCGGCTTCGTTCCGCTTCCAAACAACTTCAAAGCGCCCTCTTCGCCCACGGCGTTCGGGCGGATGAAAATCCAGTTCTGCCATGCGCTGAGGCGGCCGAAGATCTTCGTCGCCATCGTCTCGCGTCCGCCGAAGCGGAGGCTTGCTTCCATGCCGGTGAGCGCGTCGGGCGAGAGGCTCGAACGCTCCTCGATCGCGAGGCGCAGCTCGTCTTCCCAATCCAGCTCGTCCGGCGCGAACGTCACGAGGCCGGCGTCGAGCGCGTCTTCGGCGCCGAGGCGCTCGCCGATGCGGTCGCGCAACGCTTCGGCCTCGCCGAAACGCGCCTCGAGGCGCGTCATTTTGTTCGGCAGACGGTACGGTCCGAAGTTCATCGAGCTCAGCACGACCTGCGGACCGTCTTCCTTCGCCAGCATGTACGAGCGGTCCGCGGCGAGCGCGAGCTCGAAGAGCGTGCCGGCGAACGCCGAGCCGTCGTCGATCACGGAGTAGATGCTGCGCGACGAAACCTCGAGACGGGCGAACGTGCGGCGGATCAGGCCGACGGTTTCGCGGACGAGCCAGTGATCCTGCTGCAGCGCTTCGTCCATGCGCAGGATCGCGTCGATGTCGCCCCGCGTCTTGAAGATCCACATCCCGCCTTCGCGCACGTTCGTGCGCAGATGGAGGATCGCGTCGTCGAGCTCGCGCGCCATCTGCAGCGGCCACCAGTTCGCGGTGATCTCGTCGGGCTTCGTCGTCTCGTCCGCGCGCGGGCCGGTCACGGTGATGGTGATCGTCCGCGCGTCCTGCTCGATCGCCACGTCGACGTACTCGTAGTGCACGCCCTGTTCGTCGATCTTGCGCTGCAGCCGTGTCAGCTCGACACCCTTCCCATCCTTTGGCCGATCGCTTTGTGCGGCGAGCTTCGCCGCCTCTTCCTTCACTTTGTCCGGGAACGTGCGCGGCGGCGCGACTTCATCGACGAGCCCCCACGCCTTCGCCTTCGCCCCACCCATCCCCTCGGCCATCGTGCAGAAAACGTCGGCGAGATCGCGGCGCACGCGGCGCTTGTCGACGAGGCGCGTGAGCCCGCCCGTCCCCGGCAGCACCGCGAGCAGCGGGACTTCGGGGAAGCTGACCGTCGACGAGCGATCGTCGACGAGGACGATCTCGTCGCAGGCGAGCGCGAGCTCGTAGCCGCCGCCGGCCGCGGTGCCGTTGACGGCGGCGAGGAACTTGAGGCCGGAGGTCTCGGAGGAGTCTTCGAGGGAGTTGCGCGTCTCGTTCGTGAACTTGCAGAAGTTCACCTTCCACGCGTGGCTCGACTTGCCGAGCATGTAGATGTTGGCGCCGGCGCAGAACATCCGCTCCTTCGCGCTGGCGAGGACGACCGCGCCGACTTCCGGATGCTCGAAACGGATGCGCTCCAGGGCGTCGCGGAGCTCGATGTCGACGCCGAGGTCGTAGCTGTTGAGCTTGAGCTTGTAGCCCGGCTCGAGACCGGCGTCTTCGTCTACGTCGAGGGCGAGCGTGGCGACCGGGCCGTCGAAGGTCAGGCGCCAATGTTTGTAGGTGTTGGGGTCACGATCGAAGGTGATCAAGACTTCCTCCGCGCGGAATTATAATTCCTAAATACCATCGGCGGGAGCATTATTTCTCGGTGAGCGGGCGTCTCGCCCGCGGCCGTCGGGCGTCCTCGCCCAGCGGTCCTTCCTGTGCCGCGACACGAGACGTGTCGCGGTCGCGGGCGAGACGCCCGCTCACCTACACCGCCCGCAGCAACTCCCGCACCGCCGCCTCCTCCGAGAGTCCCGTCGTATCCACCAAGCGATCGGCACGCGCGTACAGCGGCGTCCGCTCCTCGAGGATGCGGCGCAGGTCGTCCATCGCCTGATCGATGCCCGCCATCGGCCGGTGATCGCCCTGCGCGATCACGCGCTCCATGTGCTCCTCGGGGCTGGCCTTGATCCACACCGTGTAGCAATGCCGCAGCAGCAGCTCGTACGTCGCCGCCTCGGACACGAGGCTCCCGCCCGTGGCGACGACGAATTGCGGATGGCTCTCGAACAGCTCCTGCAGCGCCTGCAACTCGTACCGCCGGTACGCCGGCTGGCCGTACAGCTCGAGGATGACGCCGACCGTCGTGCCGGCGAGCCGTTCGATCTCGCGATCGAGCTCGAAAAACGGCACTTCCCGCGCCTGCGCCAGCGCGGTACCGAGCGTCGTCTTGCCCGCGCCGCGCAGGCCGATGAGCGCGATGCGGCTCGTGCGCAGCACCGCGGCGTCAGACGCGAACCGCGCCGCGAGCGACGCGTGCGCCTCCTTCAGCTGGGCGGGCGTGAGGCGGGCCAGGAACTGGCGGACGAGCGTCATCTCCGCGGACGGCGCCTCGTCTTCGACCAACCGGGCCAGAGGCAGGCCGAGGGCGGCGGCTACCTGGCGGAGAAGGAGGATGGAGATGTTGCCTTTGCCCGATTCGATCTGCGTGATGTAGCGTTCGGAGATGCCGGCATGATCCGCCAACAGCTTCCGGCTCATCCCCCTCCGCGCCCGCTCCGCCCGAATGCGGTCGCCGAACGCGCGCAGGAACTCGGATTCGTTGGCGGCATTCACGGAATCGGAATTATAGTGCGGGATCGTTGCTGGTTGCTGGTTACTAGTTGCTAGTTACTAGTTACTAGTTGCTAGTTACTAGTAGAAAAGACCCGGCAAACCCGGCAGTTACGAGCAACTAGCAACCAGCAACTAGCAACCAGCAACCAGCAACCAGCAACCAGCAAC
>JAFAVZ010000071.1 GCA_019242175.1 Acidobacteriota bacterium | reverse complement strand
TTCTCGCCTCGCGCGAATGCATGCGTTCGCGTGGGCCCGATGCGGCCGATTCGTGGATCGCGGATGACGGGCGGGTGGGGCTGGGGCATCGGCGGTTGGCGATCATCGACCTCTCGCCGGCGGGCGCGCAGCCGATGCGGCGGGGCGAGCTGGCCATCGTCTTCAACGGCGAGATCTACAACTATCGCGAGTTGCGCGAGGGGCTCGAGCAGCGCGGCGTCGCGTTCACGTCGCACTCCGATACCGAGGTGCTGCTGCGGCTTTATGAAGAGAAGCAGGAGCGGATGCTCGGCGAGTTGCGGGGCATGTTCTCCATCGCCTTGTGGGACGGCGCGCGGCGGAGGATGCTGCTCGCGCGCGATCCGTACGGCATCAAGCCGCTCTACTACGCCGACGACGGCGGCACGATCCGCATCGCGTCGCAGGTGAAGGCGCTCATCGGCGGCGGTCGCGTCGACAAGCGATTCGATCCTGCCGGAGCGGCTGGTTTCTTCCTCCGCGGCACGGTGCCGGAGCCGTTCACGATGTACCGCGCCATCCGCGCGTTGCCGGCCGGCTCTTTCGCGTACGTCGACGAACGCGGCATGACGCAGCCCGAGCGTTACTTCTCGATCGCCGCCACGTTGCGCGATGCCGTCGAAAGCGGGCAGCGCTTCACCGAAGACGAACGGCGGGAGCTGGTGCACGATGCCGTGCTCGAGTCGGTGCGCTACCACATGGTCGCCGACGTCCCGGTCGGCGCCTTCCTCTCTGCCGGCATCGACTCGACGGCGATCGTCGCGTTGGCGAAGGAGAGCGGCGCAAGCGATCTGCAAACGCTCACTCTGCGGTTCGCCGAATACCGCGGCCGCGACAACGACGAGGCGCCGTTCGCGGAGCTCGTCGCCCGGCAGTACGGCGTCCGTCATGCGATTCGCGATCTCCCGTTGGCCGAGTTCCGCAACGAGCTGCCGCGCATCTTCCAGGCGATGGACCAGCCGACGGTGGACGGTCTCAACTCCTACTTCATCAGCAAGGCCGCCGCGGACTTCGGCCTCAAGGTCGCGATGTCCGGCACGGGCGGCGACGAGCTGTTCGGCGGCTACACCTCCTTCCGCGACATCCCGCGTTGGATGCCGTTCACGAGCGTGCTCTCCCGCGTGCCGAAGCTCGGCGAAGGCGTCTATCGCCTCAACGCCGCGCTCGCGCGCCGCAGCCGCCACGTCAGCCCGAAGATGGGCGAGATCCTCCGCTACGGCTCGTCGTATGCCGGCGCGTACCTCGTGAAGCGCGGCCGTTTCCTCGCCTCCGAGCTCCCCGCACTCCTCGGTCCCGAAGTCGCGGCCGAAGGCTTGCGCCGGCTCGACCTGCTGCACCTGATCGAAGACGCGATCACGCCCGATCCCGGCCAGCCGTTCGCGCGCGTCGCGGCGCTGGAGTCCTCGCTCTACCTGCGCAACCAACTGCTGCGCGACATGGATTGGGCGTCGATGGCGCACTCCCTCGAAGTGCGCGTTCCGCTCGTCGACGCGCACCTGCTGCGTCGCATCGCACCGGCGCTCGTCACGCGGCGGGAGCGCGGCAAAGGCTTGCTCGCCGAGGCGCCGCGGCCCGGGCTGCCGGAGGCGGTGCGGAGGCGTAAAAAAACTGGCTTCACCCTGCCGATCAAAGAATGGCTCGGACAGAAGGAAGCCGGCAAACGCGCCTGGGCGCGCAAGGTCTACGAAGAGATGTTCTCGGCCGCGAACGGCTACTGGTGAGCGTCACTTGACGACGACGGTCGTCGACATCCCCTTCTCTTTGTGACCCGGCACCGGGCAGTAGACGTTGTATGTGCCGGGCTTGAGGTCGACGTTCAGCGATCCCTTCGCGCCGCGCGCCAGCGGCTCGGGAAGCGCGTACTCGTGACCGTCCGACTCGAGAACGAGGCCGTGCTTTTCCTTGCCCGAGTTCGTGATCGTGAGCGTCTGATGACCGGCCGGGATCTGGGGCGGGATGCGGATCGCGTACTCCGTCACCTCCACCTGGATTTCCGGCGGCGCAGCCTCGCCGATGCGCGCAGACGGCAGCTCGTTCTGCGGCGGGGCGGGCGGATTCATCTCTCGCGCGTGCGGCTCCTGCGCATTCGGGGCGGCGGAGCTCGTCGTGCTCTGCGTCGGAGAGCTCTGCGACTCGTCTTCGGATTTGGGGCTGCAGGCCACGAGCGCGCAAACGAGCGCCGCGGCGAGAACGATCTTCTGCATTGATACTCCTGCCGGCGAAGGAGGCAAAACCCGCGCCCGTCGCTGGCGCTCACGACACGGCGTTCACGATACCGCGTCCACGAAGGAGCCTCACGTCCGGACGGGCTATGCCAACGAACGCGGCCGGCCGTGCCGGCCCGGACAGGCTATGCCAACCAACGCGGCCGGCCGTGCCGGCCCGGCTGGGCGTGTGTCTTGCGTGGCGCGTATCACATATCCATGCCCAAGGCCTTTGGTCTTGCGATCTACGCAACCATCATCCTGATCGGCGCCTGGCGCGTCGCGCTCACACACCGCGTATTTTCGGAAACGCTCGACGAGCCGGTGCACATCGCCTGCGGCTACGAATGGCTCACCGGCCGGGGCTACCTCACCGACCCGACGCATCCGCCGCTGGAGCGTATCCTCAGCGCCGCGCCGCTGGTGTTGATGCGCATCCCGCCGCCGACCCAGACGGACTTCGTCGGCAAAGGCAACGACCTGCTCTACGCGAACGACCGCTACGAGAAGAACCTCGCCCGGGCGCGGATGGGAAACCTCTTCTTCTTCATCGCCGGAATGATCGCCGTCGCGGCGTGGGCGCATCGCCTCTTCGGATTCGCCGTCGGCGCAGTTGCCACCGCGTTGTTCGCGACGCTGCCGCCGATCCTCGCCCATGCCGGATTGGCGACGACCGACCTCGCCGTCGCCACGACGCTCACGGTCAGCCTGATCGCCCTCGACTTCTGGCTCGATGCGCCGACGATGCGCCGCGGCGTTTTGCTCGGCATCGCCATCGCGCTCGGCGTGCTCTCCAAGTTCTCGTTCCTGCTCTTCTTCCCCGTGACGGCGCTCGTCCTGATCGTCGTCCGCATCGCGAGACGCAACGCCTCTTTCTCCGCGAAATCGCTCGCACTCGCGGCGGTCATCGCGTTCCTTCTCGTCTGGGCCGGCTACCGATTCAGCTTCGGCCGCCTCGACGCGATCCCGATGGGCAAGTTCTATCTGGAAACGCCCGCGCCACGCCCTCTGCGCCCGCTCGCGAAATGGATCGCGGAGAAGGTGCCGTTGCCGATGCCCGAGCTCTTCATGGGCATCGGCGCCGTCAAGATGCACGACATCGACGGCCATCTCGCCTATCTCCTCGGTCACTACAGTCAGCGCGGCTGGTGGTACTACTTCCCGGTCGTCTTCTTCTACAAAACGCCGCTGCCGTTCCTGATCCTCGCCGTGTGGGGCATCGCGTTGCTGCTGCGCCGCCGCCCGGAGATCGCGTGGATTCCGATCGCGTTGATGCTCTGCGTGATGCCGAGCTCGATCAACATCGGCATCCGCCATCTGCTCCCGATCTATCCGCCGCTGTGCATCGCCGCCGCGTTCGCGACGGTGACCATCGCGCGCCAGTCGCGCGATCTCTTCCCCCGCGCCGCCCTCGCCGCCCTTCTCGGCTGGCTCGTCATCGGGACCACGCTGGCCCATCCCGACTATCTCGCCTGGTTCAACGAAGCGGCGGGCGAGCATCCGGAGGAGATCGTCGTCGACAGCAATCTCGATTGGGGACAAGACGTGCTGCGCCTGGAGCGCACCGTGCGCGAGCAGAACATCGACCGCCTCCTCGTCGTCTACAACGGCAACGCAGACCTCGGTCGCCATCGCATTCCGGCCGCGGGCCTCGCGCCATTCTCCCCGGCAAAAGGGTGGATCGCCGCCAGCGAAACGTCGCTGAAGATCGGCGAACAGGCGCGCAACGGCGGCTATCGCTGGCTGGATCAGTACCGGCCGGTGAGGCGGATCGGCAAATCGATCCGCCTCTATTACATCCGTTAGAAGCCTGCGCAGCAGCGGCCACGGACGCCGCTCGCGGCGGAGGCTTGGCCAATCAACGCCGCCGGCCGTGCCGGCTAGTTGACCGTCCCCGGCTCCGGCTCCAACGCGAGCTCGACGCCCTCGGGCGTGTTGTTCACGAAGACCGTATCGCCTTCGCGGAACTTGCCTTCGAGCAGCCGGATCGCGAGCGGGTCGATGATCTCCCGCTGCAGCGCGCGCTTCAGCGGCCGCGCGCCGAATGCCGGGTCGTAGCCTTCGCGTGCGAGATGCTCCTTCGCCGCGTCGCTGATCTCGACCTTGAGGCCGCGATCGCCGATGCGCCGGGAGAGCTGGCGCAGCTGGATCTCGATGATCCGCTTGATGTGCTGCATCTCCAGCGCGTGGAAGATGATCACGTCGTCGATGCGGTTCAGGAACTCGGGGCGGAAGTGGCGGTGCAGCTCCTCCTCGACCTTGTGCCGCATCTCCTCTTCCTGCGCCGGCGACTGCGCGCCGCGTGCGTACTCGTGGATGAACTGCGAGCCGACGTTCGACGTCATGATGATGACCGTGTTCTTGAAGTCCACCACGCGCCCTTTCGAGTCGGTGAGCCGGCCGTCGTCGAGGATCTGGAGCATGATGTTGAAGACTTCCGGGTGGGCCTTTTCGATCTCGTCGAAGAGCACCACCGCGTACGGCCGGCGACGGATGGCCTCCGTCAGCTGCCCACCTTCCTCGTAGCCGACGTAGCCCGGAGGCGCGCCGATGAGCCGGGCCACCGCGTGGCGCTCCATGTACTCCGACATGTCGATGCGAATCATCGCGTGCTCGTCGTCGAAGAGGAACTCCGCCAACGCGCGCGCCAGCTCCGTCTTGCCGACGCCGGTCGGGCCCATGAAGATGAACGAGCCGATGGGGCGATTCGGATCTTTGAGGCCCGCGCGCGAACGGCGCACGGCGTTGGAGACGGCCGTGATCGCTTCCTCCTGGCCGATGACCCGCTGCTTCAGCCGGTCCTCCATCTTCACGAGCTTCTCGATCTCCGACTCGAGCATCCGTGTGACCGGTACGCCGGTCCACTTCGCCACGATCTCGGCGATGTCTTCGTCCGTGACTTCCTCGCGCAGGAGCGCGCCTTTCTGCTGCATCTCGGCGAGCTTCTGCGACAGCTCCTCGAGCTCGCGCTGCAGCTGCGGCACGCGGCCGTAACGCAGCTCGGCC
>JAFAVZ010000445.1 GCA_019242175.1 Acidobacteriota bacterium | reverse complement strand
ACGCGCTCGACTCAAAATCGAGTTCCGCAAGGAGTGCTGGTTCGATTCCGGCCAGGGGCACCACGCTGCGCCCTTCGGGCTACGCGTGGCGCAGCCACGCAAGACCGAAGAGCGGAGCGTGTCCGGCGAAGCCTCTCGGCGAAGCCGGACGAAAGCAACTCGGAATTCGATTTCGTCATCCGCGCAGACACACCTCCGCATTCCCGCGGCGCGTGCGATGACCCTCATGTTGAGGAGCGTCGCACTTGCGACGCGTCTCGAACCATGAGGCCGAGACATCTCCGGGCCTACATCCTTCGAGACGCCGCGCTCTTAAATTGCGCCGTTCGCGACCGCCTCGCGATGGCTCGGCCTGCTCGGGCGCGCAAGCTCCTCAGGATGCGGGAAAGACAATTTCGCTGGCCGCATGTCCGACCACGCCCTAACGTGCCCGCGCGAATCGCACGGGACGGCAATGAACACCAAGAAAGCGCATTTCATCGGCATCGCCGGCAAGGGCATGAGCGCGACCGCACTGCTGCTGCGGCAGATGGGCGTGCAGATCTCCGGCTCCGACGAAGGCTTCTACCCGCCGGTCAGCGATTATCTTAAGGCGGAGAAGATTGCGTTCGCGTCCGGCTACAGGAAAGAGAATATCCCCGGCGATGCCGATGTCATCGTGATCGGCAAGAACGCAAAACTCACGCCGGAGAGCAACGCGGAAGTCCGCGCCGCCATGAACAGCGGCAAGCCGGTGCGCTCGTTTGCGGATCTGCTGCACGACATGACCGCCACGTCCGAGACGATCGTCGCGGCCGGTTCTTACGGCAAATCGACCTGCACCGCGTTGCTCGCCTGGTGCCTCAGATGCGCGAACAAGGACCCCAGCTATTTCATCGGCGAGATCACCAACGGCTTCGCGGCGCATGCGCATCGCGGCCGGAGCAACCTGTTCGTGCTCGAAGGCGACGAATATCCCGCCGCGAACTGGGACGACACCTCAAAATTCCTGCGCTACAACGCGCGGAACGTGCTGCTGACCTCGGCGACCCACGACCACATCAACGTGTTTCCCACCCACGAGGACTATTTGCGGCCGTTCCGCGCGCTGCTCGCCTCCTTGCCGGCGGACGGGCTGCTGGTGGCCTGCAGCGGCGAGCCGCACGCGCGGGCGCTCGCGCAAGATCTCGTTTGCCCCATCGCATTCTATGCGTTGAACGACAACGCACATTGGCATGCCGGGAACATCGTGCGAGCCGCGGAGACCAGCTTCGATTTGCTGCGCGGCGGCGAAAAAATCGTACGCCTGTCGACGACGATGCTCGGCAATCACAACATCGAGAACATCGTCGGCATCGGCGCCATGCTGCTGGAGAAGACGCTCGTGACGCCGGACGAGTTGAAAGGCGGCATCGGCAGCTTCCAGGGCGTGAAGCGGCGTATGGAGCCGCTCGCCCCCTCCTCGCGCGTGCCGGTCTATGAGGGGTTCGGAAGTTCTTACGAGAAGGCGCGGAGCGCGATCGACGCGGCCAGGCTGCATTTTCCGGAGCGGCGGCTGCTGATCGTGTTCGAGCCGCACACCTTCACCTGGCGAAACCGCGCGGCCATCGCGGATTACGACGACGTGTTCGCGGGAGGGACGAAAATTTTCATCTTCGAGCCGGCATCGCAGGGGGCGGGCACGCATGCGCAGCTGACCCAGGCTGAAATCGTCGCGCGCGTGAAAGCCGCGGGTTACGACGCGGAGGCGATCGGCGATCCCGAAGCAGCGTTGCAGAGACTGGACGGAGTCTTGCGCACCGACGACGTCGTTCTGCTGCTGACGTCGGGCGAGCTCGGCGGATTGATCAAGACGATTCCGCGGCTCGTCGAAAGCAAGTTTCCGCGCTAATCGTTCCGATCCCCGCCGAACAGGTTGAAGCCCGGAAGACCGAACGGCCGGTCACCGCGGTCGCCGCCGCGGTAGGACTCGCGAGGCTGGTCGGAATCATCGTCATCCCGACGTACCACGATCCGCGGTCCGTCGCTGGCGCG
>JAFAVZ010000489.1 GCA_019242175.1 Acidobacteriota bacterium | reverse complement strand
TCGGCGAAGACCTCGAAGATCGCCGGGATCCGCTCCATCCAGCTGCAGCCGCCATCGCTGCCCGGAAGCCAGGGCTTCCCGGTCGATTTCGCGATCGTCTCGACCGCAGAGCCGCAGCAGCTCGCCGAGTTCGCCAATGAGCTCGTCGGCAAGGCGATGAAGAGCGGCAAGTTCATGTTCGCCGACACCGACCTCAAGTTCGACCAGCCGCAGGCGCGCGTGGTCTTCGACCGCGACAAGCTTCGCGCGCAAGGGGTCGATCTCGCGTCCGCGGGCCGCGATCTCTCCACGCTCCTGGGCGGCAACTACGTGAACCGCTTCAGCATCCAGGGTCGCAGCTACAAGGTCATCCCTCTGGTGAAACGAGCAGACCGTCTGACCGCGGACCAGCTGAAGGACATCTACATCAGCGGCGGAGACGGGAAGCTCGTTCCGCTGTCGACGTTCGCGACGCTGCAGACGACGACGGAGCCGCGCGACCTCAAGCGCTTCCAGCAGCTGAATGCGGTGCGCATCCAGGGCGCGATCATCCCCGGTGTCTCGCTCGATGCGGCGCTGAAGTTCCTCGAGGCCGAGGCGGCGAAGTTGCCGCGCGGATACACGGTGGACTACGCGGGGGAGTCGCGCCAGCTGCGCACGGAAGGCGCACGCTTCCTCGGCGTCTTCCTGCTCTCCGCGATCCTCATCTACCTCGTGCTCGCGGCCCAGTTCGAGAGCTTCCGCGATCCGTTCATCATCCTCGCCGGCTCGGTGCCTCTCGCCCTCTCCGGCTCGCTCATCTTCTCGTTCCTCGGCCTGACCTCGATCAACATCTACAGTCAGGTCGGACTCATCACGCTCGTCGGCCTCATCGCCCGCAACGGCATCCTCATCGTGCAGTTCGCGAACGAGCTGCAGGAGCAGGGGAAGGACAAACTGCACGCGGTGCTCGAAGCCGCCAGCACGCGCCTTCGCCCGATCCTGATGACGACCGCCGCGACGGTGATGGGCCATCTCCCGCTCATCTTCGCCAGCGGTCCGGGCGCCGGCGCGCGCAACAGCATCGGCATCATGCTCGTGACCGGAATGGTGATCGGAACGGCGTTCACGCTGTTCGTCGTGCCGTCGATCTACGTGCTGGTGGCGCGGACGCGCCGGCCCGCCGGCGAGACGGTGACGTCGGACGACGACGCGCACGACCTGGAGCCCGCAACGACGTAACGTAGGGGCCGGCTTTAGCCGGTCCGGGCAGCCGAAGCCCGCCCCTACATTCGCTGAGCCGTGAAGAGATGGGGAAGGATCCGCACCCTTCAGACGACGAACGGTGCGGATCCTTCCCCAGTGTCATCCTGAGCCGCGCAGACGGCGAAGGATCTCCCGGCTCGAACGATGAGCGCACGTGCCGGGAGATCCTTCGCCCTCTTCGGGGCTCAGGGTGACACGTCGTCCTAAGCCACTTTCGATTCCGCGCCGACGCACGCGTTCCGCCCGCCCTTCTTGGCGGTGTAGAGCGCAGCGTCGGCGAGGTCGATGGCCCGCTCCCAAGTCGGCGCGCCGGGCCACGCCGCGTACCCGATCGAGCAGGTGCGCGGCAACAGCGTGCCGTCCGGCAAGACGAACGGCTGCGCCGCGACGGCGGCGCGCAATTTCTCCGCGAGCTCCGGCGCCTCGCGCCGATCGACGAAGCGGATGACGATCAGGAACTCTTCACCGCCCCAACGCACCACGTAATCCGAGGCGCGGAACGTCTGGCGCATGCGGTCGGCGAGCTCGGCGAGGACGGCGTCGCCGGCGCCGTGACCGTAGGTGTCATTCACGCTCTTGAAGTGATCAAGGTCGGCGAGAAGGATCACGAGATCGCCGTGGCCGCGCATCGCCAGCTCGAGATCGGCGCCGATCGTCTGCTCGAGAAAACGGCGGTTACGCAACCCGGTGAGCGGGTCGGTGAGGCTCGCCTCTTCGATCTTCTCGTACGCGCTGGCCAGCTCGCGCGTGCGCTCCGCCACGAGCTGCTCGAGCTCGCGGGCGCGCGCCTGCATCTGCCGGATGCGCAGCCGATAGATGCCGTACGCCAACGCGCCGGCCCACAAGACGACGAGCGCGCGGAACCACCAAGTCTGATGCACGGCGGGCATCACCGTGACGGGCAACCGCAGCTCGCGCGCGCTCCACTGCCCGTCCGCATTCGAGACGCCGACGCGCAACGTGTATTGCCCGGGCGGCAGCCGGTTGTACGTGAGCGATCGCTGCGACGGCCCGGCGATCGTCCACCCCGGATCGAGTCCGTCGAGGCGATAGCGATACGTCCGCCGCTGCGGCGCGGCGAAGTCGAGCGCCGCGAAGTCCAACGTGAAGCTGCGGTCTTTCGCCGTCAATGAAAGCGCCGAGAGGACCGACGCACCCGGCCTCGCCTTGCCGCCGACCTGCAGCGACGTGGCGACGATCGGCGCATCGTCTTCTGCCGTCCGCAGCGCCTTCGGATCGACGACGAGCAAGCCTTCGGGCGAGCCGAAGAGCAGGCGCCCATCGCGCATGCGCGAACGGCTGGCGATGAAGAAGTTGCGGAACGACTCGCCATCCGCGCGGCCCAATTCGCGCGCCGTCCAGTGGCGCGGATCGATGCGCAGCCGCGGTCCGATCCAAACCTTTCCTTCGTCGTCCTCGATGAGCGCCTCGGCCGAAGCGGGCGTTCTGCCGAGTCGATCGGCGATGCGTTCGAAGTGCGCTTCGCGGCCGTTCCAACCCGTGAGCACGCACGCGCCACCGGCGGTGCCGAGCCATAAACGTCCGTCGTGCGCGAGCATGAGATCGGGAACCCAGTTGTCGGGCAGGCCGTCGCTGCGCGCCGCGTCTTTCGCAATGCGCGTCGCCGATTCGGTCTGCGGGTCGAACGCATAGAGGCCGTTGTCGCTGCCGACCCAGAGCTTGCCATCGCGCGCGACGACGATCGCCTCGATCGCCGGCGACGACTTCGCCGCGCCGGGCCAGCTGCGATAAACGCGGCTCGCCAACGTCTTCCCGTCGATGCGCGCCATCCCTTCCGCGGCTCCGACCCAGGCGTTGCCGTTCGTATCGAACGCGATCGTGCGAATGGGCCCGCCCGGCAACTGCTGCACGCGCTCGAAGGTCTTCGCGCCGGGCCGGCGCACGTGCAACATCGAGTTGAGCGTGGCGACCCAGATGGCACCGTCGGGAGCCTGGGCCAGACAGGTGATCGCGCCGTCGGCAAGCTCCGGCGTGCGCACCGCGCCGACGCGTTTCCAGTCGCGATCGAAGATGTCGATGCCGTTGCCGTTCGTCCCCGCCCATACCGTGCCGTCCTGCATCTCCAGCGCGCGGACGACGGCCGGATGCGTGAGCCCCTCGGGCTGATTCGAGCTCGCGCGCAGCTCGCGGAACGCGCGCGTGCGCGGGTCGTGGCGCGCGATGCCTTCGCCCCACGTGCCGACCCACATCGCGCCGGCCCGATCGCGAAACACGGCGCCGACGCGGTCCGCGCCGATGCTGTTCGGCAAAGCCGCGTCGTGGCGCAAGCGATCGACGACGGCGAGCGTGTTTTCATCGACGACGTCGACCCCGCCGCCGAAAGTCGCGATCCAAACCTCCCCACCCTCCGCCTCGGCGATCCCGTAAACCCAGTAGTGACTCAGCCCGTTCGGATCCTGCGGCCGCGGCGCCAAACGCTTCACCGCGCCGCTGCGCGGATCGAACACCGAAGCTCCCTGCTCCTCGGTTCCGATCCAGATGCGCCCGCGCCGGTCTTCGAACAACCTCGTCGCGAACTGCCCCCCGATCTGCGGCGCGACGCGCACGAATCCCTCGCTTTTGCGATAGCGCTGCAATCCATCGCGCGAGCCGACCCACAACGTGCCGTCGCGCGTGACGAGCAATCCGCGCACGCGATCGTCCGCGATGCTGTTGGCGTCGCGCGCATCATGGCGGAAGTGCTCGACGCGCCGCGTCCGCGGATCGAGCCGATCCAGCCCGGCCGACGTCGCAACCCAGATCATCCCGTCGTGGTCTTCGGCCAACCCTTCGACGCGGTCGTACGCGAGCTCCGTGCTCCGATCGAATCTCGTGAACGTCTCCGTCCTCGGATCGAACACGGACAACCCGCCGCTGAACGTGCCGACCCACAGCCGGCCATCTCTCGCGACGAGCAGCGCGCGAACGTAGTTGCCGCCGATGGTCTTCGGATCGGTGGGATTGGAACGGAAGACGCGGAGCTCGTTGCCGTCGAAGCGGACGAGCCCACCCTGCGTTCCGAACCAAAGCATGCCGCTGCGGTCCTGGGCGATGGCGCTGCAGAGATGGGCCGGCACGTCGTCCGGGATGGCCAGCCGCTGGAACGACACGAGCCCCACGCGGCTCCCGACGAGCGTCGCCAACAGCAACGCGGTGAGACCCATGGCCGCGATTATCGGCCAATCCGCCCGCGGCTCGTTCCGTCCCTACGATCGTTTCCGTTTCGCCGCAGCGCTCTCGTAGGCGAGCCGCACGACTTCCGCCGCGTCCGCCTTCGTCGCCGTCGCCAACCGCAGGAGGACCGCCGGATACCCGCGGTAATGCTCGGTGATGAAGAAGACGTCCGGCTTCGCCGCCATCAACAGGTCGCGCTCATCGAAGCCGACGCGAAACGCGACCGTCTCGTCGTCTTCGCGCAGCCGCGCGAGAAACTTGTCTTTCACGCGCAAGGCCGGCGTGCGGTAGGAGGTGCCATCGATGACGCCCGGCAACGCCAGCGCGATCTCACGAATGTCGTCGAAAGTCACGGCCATGATCCAACCCCTCTACGCGCGAAACGCAGACACATTCCAAGCCACCCACTCGCGAAACGTGTGCGGCTGCCTGCCCGTGATGGCGGCGACGTCGTTCGTGAGGAACGCGGGCAGCCCGACCGCCGCGCGCCACGCGCCGAGCAACATGTTCATGGCCACGGGCGGAAACGGCAATTCCGTCCGCGCCTGCTCCGGCGAGATCTCTTCGAGCACGACGTCGCGTCCGAGGACTTCGCCGATGATCTTCACTTGCTCGGCTTGGGTGAGCGAGTCCGGGCCAGTGAGCACATAGTCGCGACCGGCGTGGCCATCGTCCTGCAGCACGCGCTCCGCGACCGCCGCGATGTCTCGCTCATCGATGGGCGCCGTCGCCGCGTCGGCATACGGCCAACGGACGACATCCCCTTTGCGAATCTGCGATGCCCACCAACCGATCGCATTCGCCGCGAACATGCCCGGACGGAGGAACGTCCACGCGACGCCGGACGCTTCGATCAGTCCTTCGATGCGCGCCTGCAAGGCCGCCATCGGATTCGGCTGCTGGAAGAACGGATGCGGCGTCTTGTACGGCGCCGAGAGGAGCACGAGCCGCCTCGCATGACGCGCGATCCGCTCGATGGCCGCCGGCGCCGCATCGGGCGGAGCGGTCCAGACGAGGAACACGGCGTCGACGTTCGCGAGCGCTCCATCCAGGCTTTCGGGCTGCGTGAGGTCCGCCTGCGCCGCGCGAACGCCGGGCGGAAGCGAGGCAGCGTCCACACGGCGGGAGATCGCGACGACGCCACTCGCCCCACCGGCCGCCAGCGCTTCGGTGACTGCCTGCCCGATGGTGCCTGTCGCACCGATGACGGCGATTCGGGTCATGCGCGCATCCTACCCGGAGCTTCGATCAACTCGTCTAACATCACGACCGTGACACCCGAGGAACTGGCGCTTCTGTACGTCGAACAATTACGTGCATGGCGCGACGGTGTTCCGGCGCAGCGCCGCAATCCGACCGCTCTTTTTGTTTGGGAAGAGCTGATCAGCAGCGAGCCCGAACGAGCGTGGCCGGTGTTCGAGCACGCGCTGCGCCGGGCTGCCGACGACGAATCGCTGGAGCAGATCTGGTATCGACTGCGACTGCTTCTGTACCGCCACTACGAAACGTTTCGCGAGCGGGCGGCGGAGCTTCTCACCCGTCATGCGCGGTTCGCCGTCATCGCGGCAAGCATGCGCTCGATGCCACCCGCTATGAGCGACAGCCGTTCGACCGGGAGGTCTTGATCGTCTCGTATCAGGCGATGCAGCGAAGCCAGGCGTTGGCTGATGCGCTCCAGGATCTCGGACGGTCAGACAGTGCGCGCGCCTTGAACCTCGCCGTGGAGATCATTCATCGAGGGATCGAGCGCGGATGGGACACTTTCGACGTCATGTCGCCGCTCTCGGATGTCCTGGCGAGCAACGCCGAAGCAGTCGTGACCGCCCTGGAATCCATCGCGCGAGAGTCCGTGGCGGTTCGACGGGTGCTCTGGCGACTGAAACGTCAGACGCGACCCTTCATCGGAACGGACGCCTGGCAACGACTGATGACGGTCACCGGAGAGACGACTGACTACACCGAGCTCGAGACACCCGTTCCGCCTCCTCGACCGCAGCTCGACGCCGATGAGGAGATCATCGCGGCGTGGTTCGTCTACGAGGAGAACTTCTGGTCGTTCTCCGAGGTCCATGACCTGTGCGATTCCGATCCGGCGCTGGCCTGGTCCCTCACCCAGGAGCTGATCGCCCGCGCCGAGGATGCCGGCGAGATCGGCGCAATCGCGGCCGGGCCGCTGGAAAAGCTGGTCCGCGAACACGCCGATCGGCTCTGGCCGGCGATCGTCGCGAAAGCCCACGCCGATCGCCGCTTCGTGTCCGCGCTCCGAGGCATCTGGGTCTTCGAAGAGGATGGCGAAGTCTACGCGTGGTTTCAGGAGCTAATGCGCGACGTGGATGCGGAGCCGAACTGACGGGCGCGCGGATGGACTGAGCCGGACGTACGGCACTCCGGCCACCACTTTCCAAAATCTCGCGTACTTTCTGCGCGAGACGGGGCGTGGGGAGGGGTGTGTGCGGATCAACCAGGCATGCGACGAGTTCCTGCGGGTTTGCGCGAACGTTCGAAAGCTTTCCGAGCACACCGTGCGCGCGTACCGTCTCGATCTCGCGCGATTTGCCAGCTTCGCCGGCCCACGCAAGAACGTGACGTCCTTCGACCGCTCGGCGCTCGTTCAATACGTCGAGTACCTCTTCACCGAGCACCACCTGAGGGAAACCTCGACCAAACGCCACGTCGCATCGGTGCGTTCGCTCTATCGCTGGCTCGAAGATGAGGGACACGTCGCCGACGACCCTCTCCGCGGAGCGCGCGTGCGGATCAAGCTCCCCCGCCGCCTCCCCCGCGTGCTTTCGCGCGCGGAGCTAGCCGCCATCCTCGCCCACCCTCCCACCGGCGATTTCGCCAGCATCACCGCCCGGATGGCGGCCGAGCTTCTGTTCGCAACCGGCGTTCGCGTGGCGGAGCTCGCCGCCCTCCGAGACGACGAGATCGACCTCGCCGCGGGCGTGATCACGATCATCGGCAACGTGCGGGCGGTGATGAACCGGCACGGCGACGGGCGAAAGCCGATCATCGCCAGCGAAGTGAGCTGGCCTTCCTCAGCGGGACAGACATCCCACAACGGCGGGTTTGATTTCGCCACCACGCCGTCG
>JAFAVZ010000277.1 GCA_019242175.1 Acidobacteriota bacterium | reverse complement strand
GGCGCTGGCGGAACGGCACCACATCGAGATGCCGATCGTGACCGAGATGTACCGCGTGCTCTACGAGGATGAGCCCGCTCCGGCCGCGATCCAGCGGCTCATGACCCGATCCCTCAAGGCGGAGGCGGCGCGCTGAGCGCAAGTGATTGCGATCGCAGCACGTTAGCGTTGGCCGACCGGTTGCATCAAGAGAATCCGTCACCGTTGTATGACCCCACACATCCGGCGAGAGCCCACCGCGAGGTGGGCTTTCGTTTTACGATGATGCCGATGCACAAGCAAAACCTCGGGGAGATGCTCGTCGCCGCGAATCTCATCGATTCGGTGCAGATGCAGATCGGGCTGGCGGAGCAGCGCCGCACCGGGCGTCGCTTCGGCTCCACGCTCGTCGACCTCAACTTCATCGACGAGAACGTCCTCGCCGCGTTCCTCTCCAAGCAGATGGACGTGCCGTGCATCAGCCTCCTGCACATCGACGTGCCGAAGAAGGTGATGCGCAAGATGAACCGGAAGCTGGCCATCGATTGCCACGCCATTCCGGTGCGCGTCGACGACTCCGATCGCCTCGAGGTGGCGATGGTTGATCCGACGGACGTCGAGCTCCTCGACAAACTGGAGAAGGCGACGGCGATGACTGTCTCGCCGCTCATCGCGCCGGAGAGCTCGATCATGGCGATGATCGAGAAGTTCTACCCGGTCGACGAAGACTTCGAAGACACGATCTCGATCTCGCCCCGCGCGGCGCGCAACATGCCGAACGATCCGGTCTTCTGGGACCTCATCGCCGAGCTCGACAGCGGCGACCTCGACGAGCGGCTCACGGCCATCGAGCAACGTCTCGACCGCGTGTGGGTACTGCTGGAGCGAGTGCTGCGCACCCTCGAGCTGAGGGAGCGCGTGTAGCCCGTGGCGGCTCCTTTCCAGCTTCCGCCCCCGGATCTTGCAAGGCTGGGGTCGCAATGACGCCTGAGCTGCTGCTGCACAAATTCGGCTACCTGGCCGTTTTCGTCGGCACCTTCCTGGAAGGAGAGACCATCCTGGTGATGGCCGGCTTCTTCGCCGAACGCGGCTACCTCGATCTCTGGCCCACCTGCGGCGTCGCGTTCCTCGGCGCCTACCTCGGCCACTGCGCGTGGTTCTGGCTCGGGCGGACGCAAGGGGTGCGCATCCTGGAGCGCTTCCCGAAGATGAAGCGCCACTTCGGCAAAGGTATCCGGATGTTCGAGCGCTACGGCGCGCCGGCGATCTTCATCACCCAGTGGCTGTACGGCCTGCGCGTGACATGCGCGGTCGTGATCGGCATCTCGAAGATCTCGCTCACCCGCTTCCTGATCTACGAGGCGATCACCTGCGCCGTGTGGGCCGTGGCCATCACGTTCCTCGGCTTCTACTTCGGCCGCGCCGTGGAGTCGCTCCTCGGCCGCGCCGCGCACATCGAGAAGTACGGCCTCCTCGCCCTCGTGCTGATCGCTCTCGCCATCTGGGGCTGGCATCAGTGGAAGGAGCGGAAGAACGCGGGAACGGCAGCGGAGGAGTAGGTGAGCGGGCGTCCCGCCCGCCGCCGCCGGACGTCTCGTCCGGCGGAACGCACTCCCGAGTCTGTGGGCCCGGCACGAGACGTACCGGGCCGCGCGGGCGAGACGCCCGCTCACCCCTCGTAGTGCTTGAACTCCAGCTCCGCCTGCGCGGCCGCGAGGCGCGCCACGGGCACGCGGTACGGCGAGCACGACACGTAGTCGAGATTGCACGAGCGGAAGAAGCGGATCGAATCGGGGTCGCCGCCATGCTCGCCGCATACGCCGACCTTCAGCTTCGGATTCGCCTTTTTGCCGTTCTCCGCGCCGGTCTTCACCAGCTGTCCCACGCCCTCGGTGTCGATCGACTCGAAGGGATCCTTCGGCAGGATCTTCTTGTCGACGTAGTCGGGCAAAAAGCTGCCGGCATCGTCGCGTGAGTAGCCGAACGTCATCTGCGTGAGGTCGTTCGTGCCGAAGGAGAAGAACTCGGCGACGGCGCCGAGCTTGTCGGCGATGAGCGCCGCGCGCGGGATCTCGATCATCGTGCCGACCACGATCGGCATCTCGACGCCGCGTTCCGCGAGCGTCTCGGCCGCGACCTTGCGCACCATCTCGGTGAGGATCGTCAGCTCCTTGACCGTGCCGACGAGCGGGATCATCACTTCCGGCCGCGCGTCGAGCCCTTCCTTCTTCACGTCCGCCGCGGCCTGGTAGATCGCGCGGACCTGCATCTCGTAGATCTCGGGGTAGGTCACCGCGAGGCGGCAGCCGCGATGGCCGAGCATCGGGTTCGCCTCGTGGAGCTGATTCACCTTCGCGCGCAGCTCCACGAAGCCCCAGCCCATCTCGCGCGCCACGGTCGAGATCTGTCCCTCGGTCTGGGGCAGGAACTCGTGCAGCGGCGGATCGAGCAGGCGCACCGTGACCGGCATGCCGGAGAGCTCGCGGAAGATGCCTTCGAAGTCGGCTTTCTGGAAGGGCAGCAGCTGATCGAGCGCCTTACGCCGGCCCTTCTCGTCGCGGGCGAGGATCATCTCGCGCACGCGCAGGATCCGTTCCTCGGCGAAGAACATGTGCTCCGTGCGGCAAAGGCCGATTCCGGACGCTCCGAACAACCGCGCCGTGCGCGCGTCCGTGGGTGTATCTGCGTTCGTCCTCACGCCTAACGTGCGGATCTCGTCGGCCCACTTCAGCAGCCGGTCGAAGTTGCGGTACACCTCAGAATCTTCGGGCTTCATCGACTGCTCGAGAAGCA
>JAFAVZ010000193.1 GCA_019242175.1 Acidobacteriota bacterium | reverse complement strand
GATCTCCGAAGACCTCGGCATCAAGCTCGAGAGCGTCAAGATGGAAGACCTCGGCGACGCCAAGCGTGTGGCGATCGACAAGGACAACACGACGCTCGTCACCGACACCGACGACAAGTACCGCAAGGATGCAATCGCCGGCCGCGTGAAGCAGATCCGCGCCCAGATCGAAGACACGACCTCCGACTATGACCGCGAGAAGCTCCAGGAGCGTCTGGCGAAGCTCGTCGGCGGCGTGGCCGTGATCAAGGTCGGCGCTGCGACCGAGACGGAGATGAAAGAGAAGAAGGCCCGCGTCGAAGACGCCATGCACGCCACGAAGGCGGCCGTCGAAGAGGGCATCGTTCCGGGCGGCGGCATCGCCCTGCTCCGCGCCGTCGAAGCGGTCGAGGCCTACAAGGCCGAAGGCGATGCGAAGGTCGGCGCGAACATCATCCGCCGCGCCCTCGAGGAGCCGTTCCGCCAGATCATCTTCAACGCCGGCCACGAAGGCTCGGTGCTGCTGAATGACGTCAAGGGCAAGGGCGGCAACTGGGGCTTCGACGCCCGCAACGAGAAGATGGTCGACATGCTCGAAGCCGGCATCATCGATCCGGCCAAGGTGACGAAGCAGGCGCTGCTCAACGCGTCGTCGATCGCCGGCCTGATGCTCACCACCGAAGCGCTCGTCTCCGAGATCAAGGAAGACAAGGAGCCGGCGGCTCCTGCGGGCGGCCCGGGCGGCATGGGCGGCATGTACTAAGTTTTTCCAATCGATACGAAAAAGGCGAGCCGGCAACGGCTCGCCTTTTTTTGTTTGGCTACGAAAATGTAGGGCCGGCTCTCCAGCCGGCCCCATGAAACATGGCCGCGGCGGGCGACGCCCGCCGCATCGTTGCTTTACTGCGGCCGGCTGAGAGCCGGCCCTACGTTTGCCCCTACATCTGCGCGAAATTGATCACGTTCCCCGCCTTGTCGCGCACGATCGTCTCCGTCGATCCATAGAACGTCTTGCGTCGCCTTTCGAGCACCTCGATGTCCGCAGGCAGGCGCGGCTCGATCTCATCCAGCGACGAGACCTCGACATGCAAACAGCTCGTGCCGGCACTCGCGGCGACAGGGATGTCGGCGCCGGCGCTGGCCCGCGTCTGGTACATCACCTCGATCGGCTCGGCGGTCAGAATCACGAACCCGAGGCTTCCTTCGTGCGGAACCTCGGCGGTGCGTTGGAAGCCGAGCGCTTCCCACAGCGGCAGCACGGGCTCGATGGCATCAACGATGAGAACGGGCGTCAGTCGTTTGTACATGCGCTCAATCTAGAGCGCGCCGCGTCACGCTGATAGGAAAAATGGAACCGGCGTCGTGCCGGCGAACTCCGTGAACTCGGCGATGAGATGCGACTGGTCGCTGTAGCCGAGGTCCGCGGCGATGGCGGCCCATGACGGCTTGCGGTTGCCGTTCGCGGCACGCAAGAGGCGGCGGAAACGCATCACGCGCGCGAACGTCTTCGGCGTCACGCCGACCTGCGCGAGAAACGCGCGGCGCAGATGCTGGCGCGTGACGTTCAGCTCCCGCGCGAGCTGGTCGATGGAGACGCCGCCGCGCGTGATGCGCGCAATCGCGGCGTCGATGCGGCGATCGGGCTCGGAGACGAGCGCGCGCCGCGTCAGCTCGCGTTCCAGCGACGCAATCCATTCCGGCAGCGACTCCCCTTCCAACCGCAGCTTCGCATCGACGTGCGGCACCTGGAGATCGGTCGCCTCGGAGATCGGCAATCCGAGCAACGCGCCGGCGCGGCCGGGCTTGAAGCGGATGCCGAGCAGCTCGGGATGCGCGCCGCCGACGACGAGCGGCTCGGTCATCGTGCCGACGACGAAGAGCGTGCCGCGCGACACGTTGATGAGGAGGTCGGCGCAGCCATCGGGCAGCACGCGGTGCGAGCCGGCCGGCGCCGCGGGACGATGCCAGAACGCATCGACCCAGTCGCCGAGCGGCGCGGACGGGAGGAGCTCGACGAGCATCGCGGTCACCTGCTCAGCACATCATGATTCAGGTTGATGCCGACGGCGAGTGGCCGGCGCGGCAACGTCAGCTCGACGCTCACTTCCTTCGTCGCGTTGCCGGTGATGGTGGTGGCGCCGAGGCGGACGATGCGGTCGTCGGCGAAGCGGAGATAGATCGGCATCACGACGAGAAAATCGTTGGACACGCCGGCCTGCGCGATGCGGCCGCTGACCCGGTATTTGTCGCCGCCGAGGGGGGTGATCTCGAGGTCGGAGTCGTAGCGCGGGATCTCCGTCCCGTAGATCCACTGCCTGAAGAACCAGTCGAGCTTCCCGTCGCCGCCGACGCGCAGTTGCGGCGTGAGATGGCGTTCCACGACGCGTTGGAAGTCGGCCGTCGACGGATTGCTGCCGGAGTACGTCGAGACGAAGTCCTGCATCATCGCCTTGAAGTCGGAGTCGGGATCGCTCTTCGCCGCGTCCCACATCTGCATCCGCAGCATGTGCAGCACGTACGCGCCTTTCGAGTAGACGATCGCGTCGTCCGCCGCGCGATTGCGCCAAGTCGCGACGCGATATCCCTGCGAGATCGGCCCCGCCTCATCGCTCGGGATCACAGCGCCGCGCGGCGTCGCCAGCACGTGCTCGCGCTTGCGCTCCCAGAAACGATTCGCGGCCTTCCATCCGCCGCGCTCCTCCAGCACCAGCCCCGCCGTGAGCTCCGCAAATCCCTCGGACAACCATTGATCTCTGTACCCGCGCCAGCCGACTTCGTGGCCGAACCATTGATGCGCCAGCTCGTGCAAACCGACGGCGTCGATGAAGTCCTTCGCGCCGGAGATGTGCAACGCGCTGCGCGTCGCGGTGTCAAGAAACACTACATACGGGAGATAGACGAGCGTCGGCCACGACTGGCCGAAGAACCACTCCGACTGCTGGGTGATGGAGACCCGCTTCGACGGCAAGGGGCCGAAGAAACGCGTCGCGATGCGGGCGGTGTCGAGGGCGTCGGTCATTGCGGCGCGCGCGAGAGCGGCGCTGTCGATCTTCACGTCGCCCTGGACGATCGCGTTGATGCGCCGAACGATGTCCGGCGTCCCCGGATTCGTGTAGACGTCGACGGCGAGGCCGCTCTCCGGATCGCTGCCGGAGATCTTCTCGAAGCGTCCGTAGTTGAAGCCGGCGACGCGCAGCGGATGATCGGAGCGCCAGATACTGACGCGTTGTTCGCCGTCGATGCGGTCCTCGACTTCTCGCCCAACAGAGACGATCTCATTCGCGCGCGGCACGCGGAAGCGCAGCTCGTAGTCGGCGAGGGACTCGAGCGTGCCGAAGCTCGGGTACCAGTTCGCGCGCGAGCCGACGGTGAAGTTGCCGTCGCCGGCATTCGCCAACACGTCGCGACCGCGATACGTCAGCCGCACGACGACGCGTTGGTCGATCGGCTCGGGAAAGAGGATCGCGGCGTCGCCGTCTTCCGCCTCCTGGATGATCTCCGCCGATTTGCGGTCGCCATACGTCACCGACTGCAAACGCAGTTGCGGCGCGAGATTCAGCGGCAGAAGGCGCAACGGTTTCGACGGCGTCAGCGTCACGGCGGTCGTGCCGGTGATCTCGCCGTCGGGCGCAATCGTCGTCTCGATCTCGTATCGCTCCGCGCTCACGAGCGGCGGTTGCGGACGCGCGCCGCCGCGCAGATGCGACGAGTACCAGACGCCGCGTTTCACCGCGTCTTCGACGAAGAGGATCGTCTCCTCGCCGCCGGACATCGGCAACGCGCCGAGCGGGTCGACCTCCATCAGCGCGGGCGGCAGCTTGCGCCCGTCGACGTAGCCGATGAACACGCGATCCGCCGCGTTGTTGTAGAGATCCTGCGCCACGCGGAGGTGGAAGTTCGTCGCGAACGCCTTGCGCTGTTGCTGGAGGAACGCGTCGTACACGGCGAGCGCGCGCGCATTCGGCGCACCGGTGCGTTTCACCGGACCGGCGGCGATGATGAGATCGCGGGAGAAGAAGACCGCGGACTCGAAGCCGTCGCGAAGGACGGTGAGCTTGTCGTCCGCGGTCCAGATCGCGAGCTGGCGACGCTCGGCCGCGCTGGCCGGCGTCAACTCGTACGCGCCTTTGCCGAGGAAGACGGCGATGGCGTCGTCCGGTCCGACGAGATGGAGCGTGCCATCGAGCGTGATGCGGTACGCGTCGCGCTCGAACACGAACTGATGCAACGCGATCGCGCGGCCATCGGGCCGCGCGTCGCGCAGAGTGCGATAGTCCGCGAACAGGGGAAGAGCGAGAAAAAGGAGGGCGAGGATACGAGACATCGCGGAAGCCGCGATCATCCTACCTCGCCAGCACGTCGTGATTCGCGTTGATCAGCACCGCCTGCGGCTTCCGCGGCAGCGGCACGTCCACGTTGATCTCCTTCGTCGTGTTCCCGATGAGCGCCGTCGCGGCGAACCGCGCGATGTTCCCCTTGTCGAACTGCAGGTACAAAGGCATCACCACCGCAAACCCATCCGGCACCTCGGACTGCGTGATCGTCCCGCTGACGTGGTACTTGCCGCCGCCCGCATCGGTCACGGAGAGCTTCGACGCGTAGCGCGGGATCGCCGTGCCGTGATGCAGGTAGGTCCGCGCCTGTGTCACCCTGAGCCGCGTAGACGGCGACCGGCCACGAGCCGGAGCGTCTATCGACCAAGCCTCGGCGGACCTTCGCGCCTGTGTCATCCTGAGCCGCGTAGACGGCGAAGGATCTCCTGGTGCGGGCGACCAGCGCACGTGCCGGGAGATCCTTCGCGCTCTCCGGCGCTCAGGATGACATCGCCTCATCATCGAGTCCTCACGTCCACCGTCCACTGAAACGTGAGCAGCGGCTTCGCCTGGATCGTCGTGCCGATCAACACGTCGACGAGGCCGGGCGATCGCGCGCCGCGCGAGGCGCTCCCGACGCCTCCCGCCTTCGAAAGCCATTGCCGCGCATCCTCCTCCTCGGCCGCGGAGAACGGCAGCACGCTCATCTCGATTTGGAGACGTAGCGCATCGCGAGAAGTTGCGAGGAGGCGGATCGGTGTCGTGCGCCACCACATGCGGTGAGGTCGAGGTTGTAGAAGAACGGCTGGTTGCTTGCGCCTCGGCGCCTGAAACGATCTGCCCGCGCAAAAAGTACCAACAACCAACAACCACTACATCCCCGCGAACATCGCCGCATACACCTCGATCCCGTCCCACAGATTCAGCAGGCGCAGGTTCTCGTTCGCTGCGTGCTGGTTGTTGTCGTGGTTCGCGATCGGGAGGCCGATCACGGGCGTGCGGCCGCCGTTCTGGAACAGGTACATCGGGATGCTGCCGCCGAGGGAGGGCATGCGCACGGGATCGGTGCCGGTCGCCGCTTTCATGATCGCGAACGCGCGTTGCGCGATCGGCAGGTCGAGGGGCGTGCGGGCGGGTGGGTAGCCGGGTCCCCACGTCAGCTTCACCACATTCGCGTGGGCCAGGCGCGTCGCGGCATCGGGCG
>JAFAVZ010000458.1 GCA_019242175.1 Acidobacteriota bacterium | reverse complement strand
ACGAGGGGACGCACGACATCCACAACCTGATCATCGGTGAGGCCGTGACCGGCATCCCGGCGTACAACCCGCCGATGTCGGCCGCGGCGGAGAAGGAAGCGACCGCGCGACGCGAGGCGGAAGCGAGAAAGTAGTTACTGGTTACTGGTTGCTGGTTGTTAGTTGCTCGTGCGGCAGCGCGTTCAGGCGCAGCGGCGCAAGTAACCAGCAACCAACAACCAGCAACCGCTTCTAACCCACCACGTCGAACATCCGCTGCAGGGCCCGTTCGGCGGGCACGCGGATGTCTTCCGGCACTTCGATCTCGTACCGCATCAGCTGGAGCGAGTCGCGCACGTCCTCGAGGGTCGTCACCTTCATGAACGTGCAGAGCTTGCAGCCTTTGAGGAACGTCTTGTCCGGCACTTCCATCGCCAGGCGGTCGGTGAGACCGCACTCGGTCACGACGAGGAACCGTTTCGCGGGACGCTCCTTGGCGTACTTCACCATGCCGGACGTCGACAGCACGGCATCGGCGAGCTTCGCTACGTCGCCGCGGCACTCGGGATGGACGAGCACCTCGATCTCCGGATCGGCCGCGCGGATCCGTTGCACTTCCTGCGGCGTGATCTGCTGGTGCACGTAGCAGAAGCCTTCCCACGGGATGATCGTCTTCTCCGGAACCTGCTCCGCCACGTGCCGCGCGAGATTGCGGTCGGGCACGAAGAGGATCGTTTGGTTCGGCAGTGACTGCACCACTTTCGCCGCGTTGGCCGAGGTGCAGATGATGTCCGAGAGGGCTTTGACGGCGGCGGTCGTATTCACGTAGCTCACGACCGCGAGATCGGGATGGAGCGCGCGCAGTTCTTCGATGCGGGCGCGGAGGTCTTCGGCGGGAGCGGAGTCGGCGAGCTGGCAGCCGGCGGCGAGGTTCGGGAGGAGCACGGTGCGGGAGGGGTTCACGATCTTCGCCGTCTCGGCCATGAAGTGCACGCCGCAGAAGCAGATGACGTCTGCGTCCTTGACCTTCGACGCCATCAGCGCGAGCTCCAGCGAGTCGCCTACGAAGTCCGCCACCTTCAGGATTTCCGGACGGTAGTAGTTGTGGGCCACGATCACCGCGTTGCGCTGCTGCTTCAGAGCCCGGATCTCCTCGTGCAGCTTCTCGAAGCCGCGCACGTCTTCTTCCGTGTAGTCGTAGGTCCGCACCCGCTGCAGCTCTTCGAACAGAGTCGTCATGTCTCTCCTTACGGTTTCAGCAGCACCACCGTCGCGCCCCAGCCACCGCCGGACGGATCGGCATCATGGAAGTCGTCCACGAAGTCCAGAACACGGAGCAGGACCTGAACGTTCTCGCGCTGCACGCCGATGCCTCTCCCGTGGATGAGGCGCACCTGGCGATAGCCGAGAGCCCGCGCCTCGAGGAGGTACTCGCGCGTCACGTCGCGCACGTCGGCGGGGCGGAAGGGATGGAGATCGAGCGTGTCGGTGATGGGAATCGCCACTGCGTCGGCGTCCTCCGGCTCGGCGTCCACATCTCGCATTCTATGCGATACTTCCGACCCAATTCCTCGACGAGGTCCTCGATGGTTCTCTTCAATCACGCCACGCGGGAGATGACCGCGAAAATCGTCTACTACGGTCCCGGCCTCTGCGGGAAGACGACGAATCTGATGGTCATCTTCGACAAGCTCGACCCGAAGTCGAAGGGGAAGATGCTCTCGCTGGCGACTAAGACCGACCGCACCCTCTTCTTCGACCTCCTCCCGGTCGACATCGGCAAAGTCGGTGCCTTCAACCTCAAGATCCAGCTCTACACCGTCCCCGGCCAGGTCTTCTACAACGAGACGCGCAAGCTCGTCCTGCGCGGCGCCGACGCGGTCGTCTTCGTCTGCGACTCGCAGCCGTCGATGCTCGAGTCGAACCGGGAGAGCTTCGCCAATCTCCTCGACAACATGGCTGACAACCAGATCGACGTGAACGACACGCCGATCGTCATCCAGTTCAACAAACGCGACATCCCCGGCGTCCTGCCAGTCGAAGACCTGCAGGAACAGCTCGGCTTCGAAGGCTATCCGTACACCGAGGCGGCGGCGATCAAGGGCGAAGGCGTGATGGAGACGTTCAAGCTCGTCTCGAAGATCACCGCCAAGCATCTCTTCAACCGCCTCAAAGGCGGGAAGTCCGAGGCGCCCACGCCGAAGGTGAAGCCCGCTTCGTCGAAGATCGCCAAGCCCGCCGCCGCTCCCGAGCCGGAGCCGTTCGAAGACTCGGCTCCTTTCCCCGAGGCGGCGCCGATCGATTCCGGCTACGAGAAGATGGAGGAAGTCTCCCTCGAACAACTCCTCGGCGAAGGACGCGAGCGTCCCGCGACGATGGCCGGCAACGTGCCATTGCCCGTACATGACGAGGTCGAAGAGCTCGGCGCCGATGCGCTCCTCCCCCACGACGAACCGGCGGCCGTCGGCCTGATGGAAGAGCCCGCGCCGCTGCCGGAACCGGAGCCGCTGGCGCAGCCCTTCGGCGAGCCGGCACCGCACTCGAACGAGATCGCCCAGCTCGAAGCGGAGCTCGCGAGCGCGCGCAAGGAGCTGCAGACCGCCCGCGACGAGAACCGCGAAAAGCTCCAGGCCGTGCTGCAGGATCTCGTCGATTTGACGGAGCGCGTGCGGGCGTTGTTGTCTGAGTAACAGTTCTTAGTTCTTAGTTCTTAGTTCGTAGTTCTTAGTCCAAGGAAGGGAGCTCTCTTGTTCGAGAACAACTCCCCTCCTCAGACTAAGAACTACGAACTGAGAACTGAGAACTGAGAACTAGGATGGCGTGACTTTGGTCACGGCCGCCCTCCCCGCCCGAACTTACTCTTTTGGAAACTTGAATCGGAGGCAATCCCCACCCATGCGTCGTTCTCTTTCTCTGGCAGTGTCCTGTCTCTTCGTCCTCTTCCTCGGTTGCAAGGCGAAAGAGCTCGCCGACAAGGCTGCCATCTCCAACGATCTCGACAAACGCGGCACCGTCGACCTCATGAACGAGGCCGCGAAGGACAAGTACGACGCGCCGGCGGACAACAAGCTGACCGAGGCGCAGGTGCAGATGTATTTGAAGGTGCGCGAGCACGAGAAGCAGATCGTGCAGGTCGCGAAGCAGGAAGCGCAGCAGCACGCCGATGCCGCGAAGAAAGCGGGCGAGAAGTCGCTCTCCGGGATGATGGAAGGCTTCAAGACACTCGGCTCCGTCGCCGACCTGGCCACCGCCGACATCCGCGCCGCCAAAGACCTCGGCTACAACACTCAGGAGTACCTCTGGGTGAAAGGCAAGATCCTCGAGGCCAGCAGCCAGGCGATGACCGAGAAGATGACGGCGTCGATCGCGTCCACGTTCGAACAGAGCTACGCGCAGACGAAAAAGGCCTACGACGAGGCGACCGATCCGACGACGAAGGACGCCTACGGGAAGATGCTCGCCAGCCTCGACCAGCAGAAGGCGGAGATGGCGAAGCAACAACAGCAGGTCGACCCCGCCGTCGCCTACAACCGCGAGCTGCTGTCGAAGCATGAGGACGCGCTGAACGCGGTCGCGAACGAGTACGCGAAGTGGAGCGACAAGCCGGACGCCGACGCCGCGAAGATCAAGGCGGATCTGGAGAAGGTCGGCAAGAATTGATGTAGGGGCGGGCTTCCGCCCGTCCGGCCCGGCTGAAGCCGGTCTTTCCATACCATGCTTCGAATGATCATCGGCGGCCTCGCCATCCTGGCGACGGCCGCCGTTTTCGCGTTTCTGGTCGTCTTCAAGACGTACCGGATCCCCACCGAATCGATGGCGCCGACGATTCCCGCCGGCAGCGCGGTCCTGATGAATCGTTGGGCGAAAGACGTCCAACGCGGCGATCTCCTCGTGTTCCGCTTTCCGCTCGATCCGAAGACGACGCTCGCCAAGCGCGTCGTCGGCCTCCCCTGCGACACGATCGAGATCCGCGACAAGCAGCTCTTCGTGAACGGCGCCCCGGCGAACGAGCCGTACGTCATCCACAGCGATCCTGTGATTTATCCGCGCGAGGCCGGCCTCCCGGAGCCGTACGCCTCGCGCGACCAGTTCGGTCCCCTCGTCGTCCCCGTCGGGCACTACTTCGTCCTCGGCGACAACCGCGATCGCTCCAACGACTCCCGCTTCATCGGCCCGATCGAAGCGGATGCGATGCTCGGCCGCGTTGCGCTGATCGTCTCCGAGAAAGGGTTCGTCCGGCCGCCGCGTCCGCCGGTGTTAGCATCCCTCCCCGCATGCCGTTCCATCATGTTTGCTCCGCCTGCGGAACCACTTACGACGCCGGCTCGCTGATCAATCTCTGCCGCGCGTGCAACGCACCGCTCCTCGTGCAGTACGACCTCGCGCCGGCGCCCGAGCTGCGCGAGGAGATCGTGACGCGAGCGCCGAACATGTGGCGCTATCGCGAAGTGCTCCCCGCCGGGGAAGACGAGGCGGTGACGCTCGGCGAAGGCATCACGCCGCTGCTCCGGTCGCAGCGTTTTCCGAACGTCTGGATCAAAGACGAGTCGAAGAATCCGACGCGCAGCTTCAAGTCGCGCGGGATGGCCGCCGCCGTGACGATGGCCCGCAAGCTCGGCGCAAAGCGCCTCGCTGCTCCGACCGCGGGCAACGCGGGCGCCGCGCTCTCCGCGTACGGCGCGCGCGCCGGCCTGCCGGTGTTCGTTGCGATGCCGCGCGATACGCCGCAGTCGATCGTCGACGAATGCCGCGGCTACGGCGCAGAAGTCGAGCTCGTGGCGGGCGTCATCACCGACGCCGGCAAACGCGTGCAGCAGTACCTCGCGGAGAACGGCGGCTTCGACCTCTCGACGCTGAAGGAGCCGTACCGCGTCGAGGGCAAGAAGATCATGGGCTACGAGCTGCTCGAGGATCTCGGCCGGCTGCCGGACGTCATTCTCTACCCGACCGGCGGCGGCACGGGCCTCATCGGCATGTGGAAAGCCTTCGATGAAATGCAGCGCCTCGGCTGGATCGGCAGCGAACGTCCGCGGATGTTCAGCGTGCAGTCGTCCGGCTGCGCACCGATCGTGCGTGCCTTCGATCAGAATCTCCACAGCGCGCCGGAATGGGAGTCGCCGCACACCGAGGCTTGGGGATTGCGCGTGCCGCGAGCGATTGGGGATCGGTTGATGTTGCGCGCTCTGCGCGACTCCCATGGCGGCGCGATCGCCGTCGATGACGCGCGCATCGAAGACGCCGCGTCGGAGCTGCGCAAGACGGAAGGGATCGACGCCGGTCCGGAAGGCGGCGCGGCGCTCCTCGCGCTGCACGAGTTGCGTGCGAAGAACGCGTTCGACGACGAGGCGACCGTGGTCCTCTTCAACACAGGCGGGAACAAGTATCGCTAGCCGCACCCTGAGCCAGCGCGCGTGGGCGCTCGCCGCGTTCGTCGGGAGCATGTGGATCATCCGCGCGCTCGACACGTTCCGCACGGTCTCCGTCCTCGGCTACGGCATCATCCCGCGCACGCCGAGCCATCTCTTCGGCATCGTCACGGCGCCGTTCATCCACGCGAGCTGGGCGCACCTCCTGGCGAACACGCTCCCGCTCCTCGTCCTCGGCGGGCTGATTCTCGTCGGCGGCACGAGCGAGCTCGCCTTCGTCACCGTCGTTTGCGGGCTCGCGTCCGGCCTCGGCACGTTTCTCTTCGGCTCGATGGGCAACCACATCGGCGCGAGCGGCATCGTGTTCGGCTACATCGGCTACCTGCTGGTCCGCCCCGCCTACGATCGCCGCGTCTGGTCGCTCGTCGTGACGCTGCTTGTGATCGGCATCTACGGGACGACGCTGCTTCTCGCGATCACGCCTCAGGCCGGCGTTTCGTGGAGCGGCCACGCATTCGGCTTCGTGGGTGGCATGCTCGCCGCGCGTTGGCGAAAATACCGGCGATGAAAACGAATCGCTCGATGCTCATTCCCTCCGTCATCCCCGAGCTCGCGTACGCGAACGTGCGCGAAGCTGCTGCGTGGCTCGCCCTGGCGTTCGGCTTCACGGAACGGCTGCGCATCGGCGACCACCGCGTGCAGCTGACGTACGGCGACGGCGCGATCGTCGTCATCGAGGGCGGCGGCGCGGGCGGGCGGGCGGTGATGGTGCGCGTCGAAGATGCGGATGCGCATTGCGCCCACGCTCGGGAGCACGGCGCGGCGATCCTGCGCGAGCCGACCGACTATCTGTACGGCGAACGCCAGTACACGGCGCGCGACCCCGGCGGCCACATCTGGACGTTCTCCCAGTCGATCGCCGACATCGACCCCACGTCGTGGGGCGGCGAGGTCGTGGAGTAAAAAACGTAGGGCCGGCTCTCCAGCCGGCCCAGCATCGACATCGGCCGGCTAGAGAGCCGGCCCTACGTTCCATATAATGCGCGCTCGATTCTCGAACGGAGGTAAATCCCTTGGCAGAACAGAATTTCGACGTCGTCGTGATCGGCAGCGGGCCGGGCGGCTACGTGGCGGGCATTCGGGCCGGACAGCTCGGCATGAAGGTCGCCGTCATTGAAAAAGACCCGTTCATCGGCGGCACCTGCACCCATCGCGGCTGCATCCCGACGAAGGCGCTCCTCCAGAACGCCGACATCCTGGAGAAGATCAAGAAGTCACAGGAGTTCGGCATCACGGTCGGCGACGTGCGCCTCGACTTCAAGGCCGCGCAGGACCGCAAACAGGGCGTCGTCGACAAGAACGCGAAAGGCATCGAGTTCCTCTTTCGCAAGAACAAGGTCGAGCGCATCACCGGCTTCGGCCGCCTCGCCGGCAACGGCGTCGTCGAGGTCGTGAACGAAGGCGCCGAGACGCAGCGCCTGAAGGCGAAAAACATCATCCTCGCCATGGGCTCGACGCCGAAGGACCTGCCGCACATCAAGGCCGACGGCAAACGCATCATCAACTCCGACCACATCCTCCAGCTGACGGAAGTGCCGCAGTCGATGCTCGTCATCGGCGCGGGCGCCGTCGGCTGCGAGTTCGCCTCGATCTTCCACCGCTTCGGCACGAAGGTCTCGATCGTCGAGGTCATGCCCCAGCTCCTGCCCATCGAAGACGAGGAGATCGCCAAGGAGTTCACGCGCATCTTCAAGAAGAAGGGCATCGACGTCTTCACCGACGCGAAGGTGGAGTCGTGCGAGGTGACGGAGAACGGCGTGAAGTCGACCGTCACGGTCAAGGGCAAGCAGCAGGTGATCGAGACCGAGCTCGTGCTCTCCGCCACCGGCCGCCGCGCCGTCACCGAGAACTGCAATCTCGAGAAGACGAAGGTGAAGATGGACCGCGGCTACGTGCTCGTGGACGGCTTCATGCGCACCGGCGAGCCGAACGTGTACGCGATCGGCGACATCGTCCCCACCCCCGCCCTCGCCCACTGCGCGTCGGCGGAAGGCATCCTCGCCGTCGAGCACATGGCCGGCCTGGAAGTGCGTCCGCTGAACTACGACCACGTCCCGAACGCGACGTACACCGACCCCGAGGTGGCTTCCGTCGGCCTGACGGAGAAGAAGGCGAAGGAACGTGGCTACGACGTGAAGGTCGGCAAGTTCCCCTTCACCGCCAACTCCAAAGCCCGCATCCTCGGCGAGTCCGGCGGCCTCGTGAAGATCGTCTCGGAGAAGAAGTACGACGAAGTGCTCGGCGTCCATCTCGTCGGCCCCCACGCGACCGACCTGATCGCCGAGGCTTGCGCCGCGCTGGAGCTCGAGGCGACGACGGAGTCGATCGCGAAGACGATCCACGCCCACCCGACGCTGTCCGAGGCAATGATGGAAGCCGCCGAAGACGCGCTCGGCCACTCGATCCACCAGTAAAGTTTTTCAAGAACGTAGGGCCGGCTCTCCAGCCGGCCCAGCGTCAATATCGGGCCGGCTGGAGAGCCGGCCCTACGTTTTCGAACACCCCACGCCTTGCTTCCCGCCCTCGCATCCATTAAAAAGCACGCCCTGTGTCCGCTACTGAAATTGCTGAGACTCACGGCCTCGCGCGCGAGCAATTGCTCGACATCGACTACTACCTCCGGTTGACCCGGACGCTGGAGGAGCGCATCGTCGCGCTCTTCCGGCAATCCAAGGTCATCGGAGGCATCTACCGTTCCCTCGGCCAGGAAGGCGAATCGGTCGCCGCGGCGTATGCCCTCGATTTCAAACAGGGCGACGTCGTCCAGCCGTTGATCCGGAACATGGGCTCCATCCTCGTCGCCGGCGCGAAGCCGGTCGACATCCTCCGCCAGTACATGGCGAAGGGCGACTCGCCGACCCGCGGGCGGGAGCTCAACATCCACTTCGGCAATCCGGCCACGGATGGCTTCATCGGCCAGATCTCGATGCTGGGCGACATGATCCCGGTCATGGCCGGCATCACCCTCGCCGGCCGGATGCAAGGCCGCTCGCTCGTCGGCCTGGCCTTCATCGGCGACGGCGGCTCCTCCACCGGCGCCTTCTGGGAAGGGATGAACTTCGCCTCGGTGCAGAAGCTGCCACTCGTGGTGATCGTCGAGGACAACGGCTACGCCTACTCGACGCCGACCTCGAAGCAGACCGCCGCGAGGACGCTCGCCGACAAGGCGGTCGCCTTCGGCTGCGAAGGCACGACCGTCGACGGCAACGACATCCTCGCCGTTTACGGCGCGACGAAGGCCGCGGTCGAACGCGCCAGAACGGGCGGCGGCGTCACGCTCCTCGAAGTGAAGACGTTCCGGATGAAAGGCCACGCCGAGCACGACAACCAGTCGTACGTGCCACCGGAGCTGATCGAGGAGTGGCGGGCGAAGGATCCGCTGGTTCGCTACGAGACGATGCTCGCCGAACGCGGCGTCGCGACGAAGGACGACTTCGACGCCATCCAGCAGCGCGTGAAGCGCGAGCTCGATGCCGCGGTCGACGAAGCGGAGCGCTCGCCCATGCCGAACGCCGAGGACGCGGGCAAGGGGCTGTGGGCCGGGGACGGATACTGGAATGCCTGAGACGACTTACATCGAAGCCATCCGCAGCGCGATGGAGGAAGAGATGGCGCGCGACGAGCGCGTCTTCCTCATCGGCGAAGACGTAGGCGCGTACGGCGGCGCCTTCAAGACGAGCGCCGGCCTGCTTGAGCGCTTCGGCCCGAACCGCGTCGTCGATACGCCGATCTCCGAGATCGCCATCGTCGGCGCCGCATCCGGAGCCGCATTGATGGGCATGCGCCCCATCGCCGAAATGCAGTTCATCGACTTCATCACCTGCGGCTACGACATGCTGGTGAACTTCACCGCCACGAGCCGCTACCTCTACGGGCGCGGCTGCCCGATCGTGGTCCGCGGCCCGGCCGGCGGCGGCACGCACGGCGGCCCGTTCCACTCGTTGAATCCCGAGGCGATGTTCATGAATCGCCCCGGCATCAAGATCGTCGCGCCGGCGACGGCGTACGACGCGAAGGGCCTCCTGAAAGCGGCCGTGCGCGATGACGACCCGGTGCTCTTCATCGAGCACAAGTACCTCTATCGACGCATCAAGGAAGAGCTGCCGACCGACGATTACATCGTGCCGATCGGCAAAGCGAATGTGCGCCGCAAAGGCAAGGACCTCACGATCCTGACCTGGGGCGCGATGGTCTACGTCGCCGACGAAGCGGCGGAAGATCTCGCGAAGGACGGCGTCTCGGCGGAAGTCATCGACCTCCGATCGATCCTGCCGTTCGACGAAGAGGCGATCCTGGAGTCGGTCGCGAAGACGAACCGCGTCGTCATCCTCCACGAGGCTCCGCTCACGGGCGGCGCCGGAGCGGAGTTCGCCGCGCGCATCGCCGAGAAGGCTTTCGACTATCTCGACGCGCCGATCAAGCGCGTCGCCGCGCTCGACGTCCCGACGCCCTACTCGCCGCCGCTGGAAGCGTTTGCGCTGCCGGACAAGGCGAAGGTGCTGGCGGCGGCGCGCGAGTTGCTGCGTTACTGAACCGAGTTGACTCGAACGGACGGGCTGAAGCCCGCCCCTACGTGAAGCGAAAAAGGGAGAAGCAATGGCCACAGATGTCGTGATGCCGCAGATGGGAGAGTCGATCGCCGAGGGGACGGTTTCCCGGTGGATCAAGAAGGTGGGCGATCATGTGGATCGCGATGAGCCGCTGCTGGAGATCTCGACCGACAAGGTCGACGCCGAGATCCCGTCGCCGGTGGCCGGAACGCTGACCGAGATCCTGGTGCAGGAAGGCGCGACCGTGCCGGTCAACTCCGTCGTCGCGCGCATTGCGGCCGAGGGAGAGGCGGCGGCGCCTTCCGCGCCCGCGGCTCCCGCGCCGGAACCGGAGAAAGCGCCCGAGCCGCAGGCCGCCGCGCCTGCCCCGGCTCCCACGCCTGCGCCGCAGCCGGAGGCGAAGCCCGCTCCCGCTCCCGAACCGGAGCCGCAGCAGACCCCGGCCGCGAACGATGACGAGAACGTGGCGTCGCTCGAGGAGCGCCGCCGGACGAAGTCCTCCCCGCTCGTGCGCAAGATCGCGCAGGAGAACGACGTCGACATCACCCAGATCCAGGGCTCGGGCGTCTCGGGCCGGGTGACGAAGAACGACATCCTCGAGTTCCTGCAGCAGCCGAAGCCGGCCGCGGCGGCGTCCGCGCAACCGCAGCAGCCCGCCGCTCCGCAGCAGCAGCAACCGGCCGCGCAGCAGCAGTTCCAGCCGACGGCCGCGCCGAAGCCGCAGTTCGCGCCGGGCGAGAACGTCCGCCTCGAGCCGCTGTCCGTGATGCGCAAACGCATCGCGCATCACATGGTCCTGTCGAAGCAGACATCGGCCCACGTGACGACCGTGTTCGAGTTCGACTTCACGAACATCGAGAAGCTGCGCAAGCGCTACAAGGACGAATACGGCGAGCGCGGCGTGAAGCTGACGTACCTGCCGTTCATCGTCCAGGCGGTGCTCGCCGGCCTGCGCGAGTTCCCGGTGCTGAATGCGTCGATGGACGAGAACAACGTCGTCTATCACCGCGATCTGAACATCGGCATTGCCGTCGCCCTCGAGTGGGGCCTCATCGTGCCGGTCGTGAAGAACGCCGACGAAAAGAACACCCTCGGCCTCGCCAAGGCCATCAACGACCTCGGCGAGCGCGCGCGCACGAAGAAGCTCAGCCCCGATGACGTGCAGGGCGGAACGTTCACGATCACGAATCCCGGGATCTACGGCGGTCTGTTCGGCACGCCGATCATCAACCAGCCGCAGGTCGCCATTCTCGGCGTCGGCGGCGTGAAGAAGCGCCCGGTCGTGGTCGAGACGAAGGAAGGCGACTTCATCGCCATCCGCTCGATGTGCATCATGTCGCTGACGTTCGATCACCGCCTGATCGACGGCGCGGTCGCGGATCAGTTCATGGCCCGCGTGAAGCAGATCCTCGAGGCGGCCCAGTTCGCGATGTAGAGCAGGACGAGTGCGATGAGTGAGCCCGCGGCGCCTGCCATCAGGCGCTGCGGGCGGTACTCGCGCTCGATGGCGTGCCTCCCCGCCTTCACCGGTACCGCGCTGAACGCGTAGTCCGCCGGCACGATGTCCACAAGTTGACCATCGACGAGCGCGGTCCAGCCGTTGTACTTCGTATCGGCGAACGCGACGTAGCCATCGCACGGCGCGTCGACCTGATAACGCACCTTCTCGTCGCTCACGCGCTGCACGACGACCGGTGCCTCGCCGCAGTTAGCGACGCTCGCCGGCGCTGACTCGAGGATCAATGCGGTTGGCTTCCGCAGGAGACGCTTTGCCGCCTCCCCTTCGCCGCTCACGCGCTCGACGCTGCTGACGAAGCGCGCCGCGGCCGCTGTCGGATTGCGATGCAGCTGGACCTTCTGGTCCGCCATCGTGGCGAAGACGCGGACGTCGGCGCGGTCAAGAATCGGCTGCTGCCGATCGGGCGGTAAGGCGGCGACGATGGCCTCCAACGCGCCGATGCGTTTCGGCGCGAGGCCGTCGTAGTCGACGTGGAAGATGACCGGGATGCCGAACGTGCCGGCGCAGTACTCGTTGAGCGTGGCAAGCTGCCAACGCGCGAGCCAGTAAATGTCGTTCGTCGGCGCGTCGAGGACGATGTCGCGCTTCGGCGACCAGAAGCGTTCGCCGTCGATGGCCTGGGACACGGCATCGGCGAGCGGTGGGCGGTCGAAGAGCTCGCGCGGACCGAACGTGTTGACGCCGATCGAGGCGACGGCGAGATCGCACGCGACGATCGCCGCCAACGCCGGCGCACGCCACTTCTCGTTGCGCACCGCAATCGCGACGCCGATGGCCGCGAGCATCGCGTGGACGAAGCAGAGCGCGAGCGGCGGATTCTTCATCGCCGCGATGCCTACGCCGATCGCGCACAAACCAGCGATCACCCAGGAGATCCGGCGCCGATCGAGGAACGTCTCGAGTCCGAAGCCGGCGAGCAACGCGATCGGCAAGATGGCGGCGATCACTGCCTTGATCGGAAAACGAAACGTCGCCACGAGCGGCAGTTCGTAGACGAGACGAAATCCCGGCAGGTACTTGCCCAGCGCGAGCACGATACCGGCTAGGGCGAGGACGGCGAGCGCGGGGCGGCGCCGCGCGCCGGCGGCGGCGAGGAGCAGCGCCGGGATGCCGAAGTAGATGCTGAGGATGTACGGGAAGCCTTCCGACTCGAAGTTGCGGCCCCAGTAGTCGGCGTCGTTCAGCGTATTCGTCGGACCGAATGCGTGCGGCACCACGAGCTCGCCTAAACGCAACGGATGCACGGACCACGTCGTGAACGCGTCGTACGAACGTTTGCCGCTGCGCGCCGACTGCTCGATCACCGCCGTCGCGGGCAACGTCGCGACGAGCGAGAGCCCGACGGCGAAGACGATCACGATTGAAGCCGCCACCGCCTTCGCCCGCCGCGTCAGGTCGTACGGTGTGAACGCGATCCAGACGACGATCGTCGCGAAGAGCATCGCCTCCATCTCGGCGGCGGCGCAGAAGAGCGGCATCGCCGCGGAAATCGCGGCCGGAACGAGCGACCGTTTCTGGGCGAGCGCGCGATGCAGCAGCGCGATCGTCGTCGGAATCCACGGAAGCCCGAACAGCAACGGCATCAGGTTCGCCGTGGAGAGCGTGTATCCGCAGAGGCTGAAGATCGCGCCGCTCGCGAACGCCGCCGGCTGCGAGAGCCCGATGCTCCGCGCGAGCCAGTACGCGGCGATCGCCGCAAAGACGAAGTGCAGGACGAGAATCCAGTTGAACGCCGTGAGCGGATCGAGCACGAGATACAGCACGTTCGACGGATGGAGCGCCGTGTTCGCAGGATTCACGAGGTACGGCTGCCCTCCGTTCGTGAACGGATCCCACAGCGGCATGTGCCCGGCGCGCAGCGACTCGGCGAAGAAAAGCTTCTTCGGATAGAACAGCAGATAGAGATCGCGGAAGAAGAACGTCCCGGTGGTCAGCGGCTTGCGAAACAACAACAGGATGAGCGCGCAAAGAAGCCAAAGCGGCCGCTCGCGAAGAACGTGCAAAACGTGCGGGCGGGCTTCAGCCCGTCCCGGCCGGCCGAGGCCGGCCTCCGAGTCGCCATCACTCCGCACGCGTACCTCCAAAGATCCACGAATTTCCATTGCGGAACCGGACGTACGCCTGGCCGACGCGCGGATCGCGCAGCCATTCCTCGATCGTCGACCGGCGCAGGTACGCGGTCTGCGGGGTCACGAGCTGGTCGAACGCGACGTGATGGAAGAAACGGAACGGCTCCCGCGCGATCCACAGCGTGTAGGCGCCGAGCGGCAGACGCGTCGTGAACGGGAAGTGCTGCATCAGCTTCGCGTAGAGAAAGTACGGCGTGACGAGCGGCAGCGCGAGGCCGTACTTCGTCAGCCACCAAGGCAGACGCGACGCGATGCGCCGCAGCGGATCGACGACCCAGCGGATGATGCCGTTCCCTTCATGCGCGTAGACCCAGCAGTGAAAGCGGCCGCCCGGCTTTGTGTGCCGCAACACCGACTCGAAGCCGGCGCGCGGATCCTTCAGGTGATGCAGCACGCCGATGCAGTAGACCACGTCGAACTCACCGAGATTCGCGGTGGTGAGATCGCCGCGGTGGAGCTCCGCGGCGTCGCCGACGATGCGTCGTGTTTGTTCGATCGTGTCGCCGAGCTCGATGCCGGCGAGGCGACGCGGATGCGCGGCAGCGACATGAGCGAGCAACGAGCCGTTGCCGAAGCCGAGCTCCAGCACATCGCACCCAGCGAGATCGCCCTCGGTGAGCGGGACAAACCATTCGAGGAACTGCTCCCGCGAATAGACGCCGCCCACACGGTTCCAGGAGCTGGCGAAGGCGTCCGCGGTGCGAGCGTCGGTCATGCGCGGAGCGATCTGTACCACAGCGTGAACATCAACACGTTGAAGATCCGCTTCCGCTCGTCGCTCCTCCCCGACTCGTGCGCGTCGAGCAGCGCCTCGATCGTCGCGGGCTGATAGAACCCGTCGCGACGGAGCGCATCCGGCGCGAGCGCGTCGCGCACGAACGTGCGGAGCGGGCCGCGGAACCAGCGCGCGAGTGGCGCGCCGAAACCTTTCTTCTTCCGCTTCCAGATCGACGGCGGAAAGTGCGCGCTCGCCCACCGACGGAGGTGCCGTTTGTCGAGTTTTTCTCCGTCCGGTAGCGAACGCGCGTAACGGACGATCTCGTCGTCCAGCATCGGGACGCGCACTTCGAGCGCGCTGGCCATCGTCGCCCGATCCACTTTCACAAGCACGCCATCCTGCAGATAGAAGCGCCGATCGGTGCGCAGGATCGCGTCGAGCTCAGACGTCGCGTCGCGCGAAGGCTCGTGCAGCGCGTCGATGAATCGCGCCTGCGCCGCCGCATCGTAGCCCGTCAGCAGCGACGGCAACTCCTCGGCCATGAAGGTCCCGAGCCAGCGTTCGTTCTGCACGATCGGATCGCGATGCGCGCCTTCGAGCAGCTTCTTGAGCCGATAGTCGAACGAGAGGTTGTCGTGCGAGACCGGCAGCCGCCGCGCGAGTGCGAGGAGCGGCCGCCGAAACGGCACGATGCGGCGTCCCCAACGCGAAACGCGATGCGTCGGATAGCCGCCGAACAGCTCGTCTGCGCCGTCGCCGGAGAGCGCGACCTGCACATGCTTGCGAGCGAAACGCGCGAGAAAGTACGTCGGGAAAATCGACCCGTCTGCGAGCGGCTCGCCGACGACGCGCGGCACGTCCGGGAGCAGCGACTCCATCGTCTGTTCGGTGATGCGCTCCGTGTGGTGATCGCTGCCGATCGCCTTCGCAACCGTCTCGAAATACGGCGTTTCGTCGAACGACGGGTCGTCGAATGCGATGGAGAACGTGGAGACCCGGCCGACGAGATCGGTCGCAACGCGCGCGACGATCGACGAGTCGATGCCGCCGGAGAGGAAGACGCCGACCGGAACGTCGGCGATCAGTTGCCGGGCCACGACATCGCGAATCGTCGCGTCGAAGTCCGCGCTCGGCGCGCCGGACGCTTCCTCGCGATAGCGCCGCACCGTGGGGACGCCGTCGCGCGACACGTGCACGAGGTGCCCGCCCGGCAACTTCCGCACGCCGCGGATCATCGACAGCGGCGACGGCACGAAGTCGAGCTGTGAGTAAGCCTGCAGCGCCTCGCGATCGACTTCGCCGCGAAACGCCGACAGCTCGGACGCGAAGAGCACGCCGTCCGGCCTCCAGTACAACGGCTTGATCCCCATCACGTCACGCACGAGATACGACTCGCCACTCCGCGTGTCCACGAGCGCGAACGCGAACATCCCGTTGAGCCGCGCAAATGCCGCCTCCCCATCGAGGAGGTAGAGCTGCAGGATGACTTCCGTGTCGGAGGTCGAGGTGAAAATGGCGCCGCGAGCGAGGCATTCTTCGCGCAGCGCGCGGTAGTTGTAGATCTCCCCGTTGTAGACGAGGCAAACCTGCCGATTCGCATCCCACATCGGCTGCGCGGCGTTGTCGGAGAGGTCGATGATCGCCAGCCGCCGTTGCGCGAGGATCGCGTCGCCGACGCGTTCCACTCCTTCGCCGTCCGGCCCGCGATGCGCGACCGCGGCGTGCATCCGGAGCACCTCCGGCATCGCATCGCCCCGCGGCGCCAGCGCTCCGGCGATTCCGCACATCAGCGCGGCTGCTCGCTCTCGAAGCCGATCGTCTCCACGACCTTGTACGCGCGTTGCCCGCCGACCTGATGCAGCACGCGGATGTTCAGCTCCGCGAGCAAGCCGGACATCAGCGCGATCAGCGATGTCACATAGAGCAGCACCATGATGAAGATCATCGGCGTGCTCTGCGTCCTTCCCAGAATCAACGCCCGGTAAGCGACAAGCCCGAATGCGGCCGACCCGAGGACGAAGAAGAGCAACGCGATCTTGCCGAACAGGTAGGCCGGCGACGCGCCGTACTGATTCAGCATCTTCACCGTCAGGAGGTCGATCAGCACCTTTCCGATGCGCTCGAACCCGTACTTGCTCGCGCCGGCGTTGCGCGGCCGATGCGCCACCTGCATCTCGGTCAGCCGCGCCCCCTGCGCCTTCGCATACGACGGGAGGAAGCGATGCATCTCACCGAACAGCGCCACGTCTTCGATGTAAGCGCGGCGGAACACCTTCAACGTGCAGCCGACGTCGTGCAGCTTCGAGTCGAGCGAGTTGCGGATCACGAAGTTCGCGATCTTCGAGGCGAACGTGCGGCCCACCGCATCCTGACGCTTTGCGCGCCAGCCGCATACGACATCCGCCTCGCCGGCGACGATCGGCTCGACGAGCTTCACGAGATCGTGCGGATCGTTCTGCAGGTCGGCATCGAGAAACCCGATGAGGTCGCCCCGCGCGGCCGCAATGCCCGCCGCCATCGCCGCCGTCTGGCCGCGGTTGGTCAGAAAGCGCAGCGCCCGAAGCCAGGGCCGCGTCGATGCGAGCTCCACGAGCAGCGGCCACGAGCCATCGCGGCTGCCGTCGTCCACGACGATCACCTCGCACTCGCCCGGAACGCTCGGCAGCGCCCCCTCGAGCTCGGCCACGAGCGGGCGCAAATTCGGCTCCTCGTCGAGCACCGGGATCACCACCGACAGCAGAGGACGCATCCGCGCGAGTGTACGCGAAGGATTCCCGAGACAGCGTCGGATGTCATCGCACTCGGCAAGGGTCCGCTGGACGCGAAGCCGCGCACAGGCTGGGCCAACCAGCGCCGCGGGCCGTGCCGCCGCCGGGACGCGAAGCCGCGCACAGGCTGGGCCAACCAGCGCCGTGGGCCGCGCCCGCTCCGCCCGGACGCGAAGCCGCGCACAGCTGGGCCGACCGTCGCCGCGGGCCGTGCCCGCCGCCGGGACGCGAAGCCGCGCACAGGCTGGGCCAACCATCGCCGCGGGCCGTGCCCGCTCCGCCCGGACGCGGAGCCGCGCACAGGCTGGGCCAACCATCGCCGCGGGCCGTGCCCGCCGCGGCGGGCCGTGCCCGCCCCGCCGGGAATGCGCCGCTGTCTCCAGCCGCTATAGCGAAAGCATGCGCCGGTGCGAGCTCCACAACCTCCACGTCGTGACTTACGAGAACGGGATGAAGCTGCAGCAGAAGCTGGTGGAGCTGCGGCAGGCGGAGGAGATCCCCGACCAGTTCCTCCTCCTCGAGCACCCCCCGGTCATCACCCTCGGCCGCGGCGGCAGCATGGGCAACCTCCTCGCCTCCCCGGAGATCCTCCGCACGCAACGCGTCCGCTTCTTCGAGACGACGCGCGGCGGCGACATCACCTATCACGGCCCCGGCCAGGTCGTCGGCTATCCCATCGTCCACCTCGGCGAAGGCAAACGCGACGTGCGCAAGTACGTGACGAACCTCGAGGAAGTGCTGATCCGCACCGTTGCCGAGTACGGCATCACGGCCGAGCGCGTGGAAGGCAAACGCGGGATCTGGGTCGGCAATGACAAGATCGCTGCGATCGGCGTACGCATCGCGCGCTGGGTGACGTCGCACGGCTTCGCGCTCAACGTGAACACGAACCTCGACCACTTCCGCCTCATCACCCCGTGCGGCCTGCAGGGCACCGGCGTGACGTCGATCTCCCGCGAAATCGGCCGCCCTGTATCCGAGGCGGAGGTGCGGGAGATCGTGACGGCGAAGTTCGCGGAGGTGTTCGAACGTCACATGGTCGACCGCCCGGAGACGATCAAGCTGATCAAAGTCCTCGTGCACGACGGCGACCGCGTGCTGCTCCTCCACCGCAAACCGGAACGGGGCAACTTCTGGCAACCGATCACCGGCTCGATCGAAGCCGGCGAGTCGCCATCCGAGACCGCGCGCCGGGAGATCTTCGAAGAGACCGGCAACCACGGCGACCCGCAGTCGATGAACCTCACGCAATCGTTCCTCATCGAGTCGCAGTACCTCTCCGCGATGTACGACGCCCCGATCATCGCCAGCGAAGTGGGCTTCGCCGCCAGCCTCGACAGCCGCCTCCCCATCCGCATGGACCCCGACGAACACGACGAGTACGGCTGGTTTACGTTGGCCGAGGCTTATGAAAGGATTCGTTGGAGCGATGATCGCGAAGCGTTCGAACGCTTCGCGGAATTGAAAATGGAAAATTGAAAATTGAAAAAGAGAGGCGGCCGAACGGTCGTTTGCCATTTTCAATTTTCAATTTTCAATTTTGCCGATGAACACCGATAAACCCGCTGAACCCATCAACCGCCGTGCCGGCCACCGTCCTGACTGGCTCAAGATCCGCGTTCCGGGCAACCTGGAGCAGCTGCCGGTTTCGCATCTGATGAAGGACCTGGCGCTCAACACCGTTTGCCAGGAGGCGCGGTGTCCGAACATCTTCGAGTGCTGGAGTGCGGGCACGGCCACCTTCATGATCCTCGGCGAGATCTGCACCCGCCGCTGCACGTTCTGCGCGGTCGGCAAAGGCAAACCGTTGCTGGCCGACCCAGGCGAGCCGGCGCGCGTCGCGGAAGCCGTGGAACGGATGGGCGTGAAGCATTGCGTCATCACGATGGTCAACCGCGATGACATGCCGGACGGCGGTGCGGAGCATGTCGCGCAGACCGTCCGCGCGGTGCGGGAACGCACCGGCGCCGCGGTCGAAGTCCTCATCTCCGACCTCGAAGGCAATCGCGACGCGTTGCGCATCGTGTGTGAATCGCAGCCCGAGGTGCTGGCGCACAACGTCGAAACCGTGCCCCGGCTCTATCCGGCCGTTCGGCCGGTCGCGAAGTACAAGCGCTCGCTGGAGTTGCTGCGCTGGGCGGCCGAGGAAGGGATGCTGACGAAGTCGAGCATCATGCTCGGGCTCGGCGAGACGGAAGAAGAGATCCTCGGAACCGCCAGGGACCTGCGCGAGGCGGGCGTCGGCATCTTCACCATGGGGCAGTATCTCGCCCCGACCGGAAACCATCATCCGGTGCGGCGCTACTACACACCGGAGGAGTTCGTGGGGCTCGGGAATCAGGCTCGGGAGCTCGGGTTCCAGCACGTCGAATCCGCGCCGCTCGTGCGCAGTTCCTATATGGCCCACCGTGCCGTACAATCCGCCCCCGGTCATGCCGCGCGTGAGCTTCGTCGATGAGGGGAAGAGCGGCGAGTTTCCCGCCGGGCGGACGCTCCTTTCCATCGCCACGGACCTCGGCGTCCGCGTCAGTCACGTATGCGGCGGCGACGGTGCGTGCGGGACTTGCAGGATCGAAGTCGTGGAGGGGTGGCCGAACCTGACCGCCCCGACGCCGGACGAGACATACAAAGAGCTGGAGCCACCCTACCGGCTCTCCTGCCAGTCGAAGCTGCTCGGCGACGTGGCGGTGAAGGTGGCGAAGATCGAATGAGGAATCATGACAGTCATTGACGCGAACCCGACGACGCTCACCGCCCAACAGCTCGGCCTCCTGATGCAGTACACCGTCGAGGCCTACAAGACGTTCGAGAAGCTCGGGGAGAGCCTCCCGAATCCGATGGCCGCGACGATGTTCTCGAACTTCGCGAAAGAGGAGCGCCTCCATCGCGATTTGGTCGAGGCGAAGATCGCCGCCGCGAGCGTGTCGCGCGTGAAGGTCACGCTCGGACCCGACCTGCTGTTCCAGGACATCCTGGAAGGCGACCTTTCGTACCGCGAGATGGCCGAGTTCCTCATCGCCCGCGAACGCACGATGCAACGCCGACTCGAAGAGCTGCGTAAGACTGTAGCCGAGTCGGACCGCTATCTGCTGATCTACCTCTCCGCCGCGAAACGCGCGCACATGGTGGAGCTCGAGCGCGAGCTGGAGCTCATCCGCCTCGACCCGGAGTGGTTCCGCCGCGAAGACGCGGAGGACCGCATCTCCCACGGATCTTCCCGAATCTGATGAACATCTCGATCGCCCCCGACGCCGCCGCGCATCTGCAGCAGGATCTCTCCGGACGCATGCTCCGCATCGCGTTCACGACCGGCTGCGGCGGGAGCGGCTATCGCCTCGCGTACGCCGACTCGCCGATGGACGGCGATCGGGTGATGGAGCTCGACGGCGTGAAGGTCGCGATGGACGACATGTCGGCGTCGCGCCTCGACGGTGCGGTGATCACGTACGACGAGGATGACGACGGCTATCTGCTCGATCATCCCGATGCGGTGACGGCGGTGTGGTGCGGATGATGCGCGATGCGGCGCCTCGTCCTCATCACACTGCTCGTTTGCACTAGCCCTCTCCTCGCCCACAACCTGGTCGACGTCGCGATGCGCATCGAGGCGCCGGCGTTCGCCGTGGCCCAACAGGCGTTCACGTATCAGGTGATCGCCGACGACTTGGCGAACGACAATGGCTTCGGGATCGTCGTGACGATCGCGCTTCCGTCGAATGCGACGTACCTCGATGCGAATGGTGCCGGCTTCAACTGCGCGCGCTCCGGCTCGACGCTGAATTGCTCCGCGGAGCAGCTGTCGCCCGGCCCGCACGCGATCGCGGTGCGCGTGACGGCGCCGCGGGCGCCGGCGACGCTCGTGATGAAGGCGAAGGTGACGTCGATCGGCAGCTACGACGGCATCGCGACGAACGACAACGCCGAGCACAGCGCGACCGTTTACGACCCTGCGCAGTGCGCATCCACCGCGCCGCAGTTGCTCGGCCCTTCCGCTGTTGCCGGCGCCGCGCACCTTTCCTGGACCGCAGCCTCCGGTGCCTCGCGTTACGCCGTCTTCTCCTCTGTCGAGGGCGAGAAACCACTCGTTGCGCTCGTCACGACCGAAACCTCGGCGATCCTGCCGACGACCACCGGCCGCGTCGAGTGGTGGGTCGAGGCGCGTTCGGATGCTTGTCCATCCGTTGCTTCATCCAAAGCGCACTACGACGTGACCTCGCCCGGCCTCTTCTTCGTGGTCTCCGATTTCGCGACCGGCTTCCGATCGCCGGCCGGCATCGCGTTCGCGCCGACGGGCGAGATGTACGTCGTCGACCGCGACGACGCGATCGTGAAACGCATCGCCAACGGCGCCATCACGAAAGTCACCGGCAGCGTAGGCGTCTCCGGTGCGGCCGAGGGCGAGAACGCACTTTTCGATCGGCCCCAAGGGATTGCGATCACGCCGCTCGATGGCCTGCTCTACGTCGCCGACACCGGCAACCACGCGGTGCGCATCCTCTACCCCGGCGGGCCGTTCATCCCGGCGTTCACCGTCGGAGGCGTGCTCGCATCCCCGGGCAAGGCCGATGGCGAAGGCGACAAGTCGCGGATGAACGCGCCGGCGGCCGTGGCCGCAACCGAACGCGGGACGTTGTACGCCGCCGACACCGGCAACGGCGCGATCCGCAAGCTGACGCCCGTCAGCGGCTACATCGGCTTCTTCGACGTGACGACCGTGCCCAACGCGACGTTCGGCGAACCGACGGGCATCGCCGTCGACGCCGACGACCACGTGTTCGTGTCTGACCGCTCCGACGGCACCGTGCGCCGCCTCGACCGCAGCGTGCTCGCGTCCGGCCTCCGCTCGCCCGGCGCGCTCGCGACCGACACGCGCGGCAACGTGTACGTTTGCGACGACCACTCCGTACGCCGCATCAGCCCGACCGGCTACGTGACGACGCTCGCCACCACCCTCCCATCCCCCGCCGGCCTCGCCATCGGCGCGGACGGAACGCTGTACGTCTCCGTGACCGGCAAGGTGGTGACGATCCGCGCGACCGAGGAGGCGCCGAAGGTGCCGACGCGGCGAAGGGCGACGCGCTGAACGTAGGGCCGGCTCTCAGCCGACCGCAGTCGAGAACGATGCGGCGGGCCACGCCCGCCGCGACCATGCTTCATCGGGCCGGCTGGAGAGCCGGCCCTACGCTCACATCCGCGCCCGCAAATACACCATCATCGATCGCGGATCCTCGCCGTAGAAACCCTGCAAAATCGCGGGGAAGCGGTACCACGTGTAGTTCGCCCCCACGCCCACCCGGCGCCAGACGTCGAGCGTGTAGCCGACGGTGTAGGACTGGATGCGGAACGTCGAGACCGGGCGGGCGGGGCGTTCGATTCGACCAGTCGGATGGGGGTGCGGGAAGAGCTCGTCCTTCTGCACGTTCTCGAACCGCGCGCTGAGCCAGTGGCGGCCGACGTTCAGCGTCGACTCGGCGAGATACGACTCCAGCACGTTGTCGTGCGACTCCTTGTAGATGCGGCCCCAGATCAGCGACGTCGCCCATCGCCCGTGCGTCAGGGGCACGCCGTGGGATACCGAGGCGGTCCAGCGTTTCTGATCCCCCGGCTCGAGCTTCTCCGGCTTCGACAGATACCCGAACGAGACCTGCCCGCTGAGCGTGCGGGTCGGCGTCAGCGTGAGGCGCGCGGACGCGGAGCTCGGCAGCCCGCCGTCGAGATCCCAGCGATCCTCATCCGGTTCGCCGCCGTAGAACGAGCTCGCCTCGAAGCGCGCGATCCCGTACTGCACGCCGGCGGTGATCACCGAAGACGCGATGTGCGTCGAGTCCTGGAAGTGATGACCGAGCACCGCCTGCGGCATCTCCATCGCCGACTCGCGATGCGGATACGCGACCGGCCCGAGCGCGGGATCGCCGACGGGCGCCAGATAGACGAAGACGAGCGAGCGACCGACAGGCCGTGCATATTCGGCGGCGAGCTCCATGAAGAAATCGTGCGGATGCTGCCCATCGATGATCTGCCGTCCGAACGCGGTCTCGCCGGTCTGGAAGAGCAGCGGATAGACGCGATCACTGATCGTCGCCGGCTCGAGGCTGAGCATCGAGCGGAACAGCAGCGCGCCCCGCCCGACCGGACGCTCGGCGACGAACATCCCCCAATTCGTCGCGAACGTCTTCTCCCGACCGCGCGGACCGTCCGCCTGCGTGTTGTCGATCGAAAGGAAGCCGTGCGCCATCAGCTGCCAGCCGGCGCGACGCGTCATCAGCATCTCCATCGGCAGTGCCGGCGGATTCGCGGCGGTTCCGGAGGTCTGCCCGAGGAGGAAGAGCTCGGCCACGTTGCCGCTGTGATGATGGTGTTCGTGTTGCGCGAGCAGAGGCAGCGCGACGAACAGCACGAACGCCAGTCGAAACCGCCGGAACATGGAGCGCACAGGATACCAGCGCGTCCCCTTCTGGTGTCTAAGTGACTTTTGTTGCAATGGTTTAGAATTGACTCATCGTGGTAGCGTCCGGCGCCTCGCATGACCGACGCCGCCACGTTCTACGCCGAGCACTCCCGGCTCCTGCTCTCGATCGCAGTGGGCAAGTTCGGCGTCCCGCTGGAAGACGCGGAGGCGATCCTCCACGACGTCTTCCTCTCCTTCCTCCGCCGCAAAGTCACGGCGCGCGATCCGCGCGGCTGGCTGATCGGCGCGATCTGCCACGCATCGCGCGAGTACCACCGGAAGCAAGCCCGTCACGCTCGCCTCGCCAGCGTTCCGTTGCGCGAGATCGAGGAGCCGAGCGACGCGCCGATCGCGATCGCGCAGCTGCTCGCCGCACTCCGTCCGCGCGATCGCCGCATCCTCCGCCAGCGTTATCTCGAAGGCCGTTCCTTCCGCGAGATCGCCGCCGCGGAAAGCGTCACGGAGAAGCGCGCGGAGCGCCTGGTGAAGCATGCACTCGTGCGCGCCCGCCGCGTCGCGACTACCGGTAAGCCTCCGCAAACTCCACGGCGTGGTAAGTGATGATGAGGTCCGCGCCGGCGCGACGGATCGACGTGAGGATCTCGTTCATCACCCGCGTCCCATCGATCCATCCCCGTTCTGCCGCGGCCTTCACCATCGAGTACTCGCCGCTCACGTTGTAGGCGACGACCGGCAGCTGGAAGCGTTCCCGAGCCGCGTGGATGATGTCGAGATACGAGAGCGCGGGCTTGACCATGATCATGTCCGCCCCCTCCTCGATGTCGAGCTCGATCTCGCGCAGCGCCTCCCGCCCATTCGCCGGATCCATCTGGTAAGTTCGCCGGTCGCCGAACTGCGGCGCGGACTCGGCGGCCTCGCGAAAAGGTCCGTAGAAGCCGGAAGCGAATTTCGCCGAGTAAGCCACGATGCCGACGTCGGGCATCGCCCGACCATCGAGCGCGCGACGGATGGCGCCGATGCGCCCGTCCATCATGTCGGACGGGGCGATGATGTCGGCGCCGGCGGCAGCTTGCACCAGCGCCGACTTGACCATCACGGCAATAGTTTCGTCGTTGAGGATCTTGCCGTCGCGGACGAGGCCGTCCTGGCCGTCGCTGGAGTACTCGTCGAGGGCGACGTCGGCGATCAGGCCGATGTCGG
>JAFAVZ010000441.1 GCA_019242175.1 Acidobacteriota bacterium | reverse complement strand
GCCTGGCCTGGGATCCTCACGGCGACGGCAAACAAGTGCTGCGGGCGAACGCCGGCATCCAGTACGGGCGCGTTCCAGGACTGACCCTGGCATCGTCGCGCTCCACGAACGGATCGCGCGGTCAGACCATCTTCCGCAACAGCGCGCTGACGGCGATTCTCGGTCCTGTGCCGGCGTACCCGAACATCATTCCGCAGTCGCAGGTCGGCTCGCCGTTCGATCCCGACGTCTTCGTCTTCGACAAGAACTTCAAGAACCCGCGCACGACGTCGCTCGGCGCGTCGTGGGAGAAGGAGTTCGTCCAGGACTACGCGTTCCTCGTGAAGTACAACTACGCGAAGGGCGAGCACATCACGCGCTTCGTGAACCGCAACGATCCTCTTCTCGGCTCGCCGTGGTCCAGCGGCCTCGGGCCGAACGGCACGAACGGCATCGGCGTGTTGACGACCGTGGAATCGTCGGCGAAGAGCCTCTATCAGGGCGTGACGCTCGGCCTCACGAAGCGGCCGTCGCACAACGTGATGTTCCAGGCGTACTACACGTATTCGAAGGACAAGTCGGACGACGACAACGAGCGCGATCCGTTCTCGTTCCGTTATGCGAAGGTGACGGACCTCGACGCCGAGTACGGCTACTCGGATCGCGACCAGCGCCATCGCCTCAATACGTGGATGCTGTGGAATGCGCCGATGGGCGTCGACGTGAACGTGCGTTACTCGTATCGCTCCGCGCAGCCGAAGTCGATCACGGCGACGGGCGCGGATGCGGGCACGCCGCAGGATCGCTGCGTGCAGCACAACGCGGACGGCACCTGCACGGCCGGTTCCCCCGTCATCGAGCGCAACCTCGGACGCAAGGACAATCAGTTCTCATCGCTCGATCTGCGCCTCTCGAAGAACTTCGTCGTGGGCGGCTACACGATCCAGCCGGCCATCGACGTGTTCAATCTCTTCAACAGCAAGAACCTGAAGCGGCCGGAAGTCACGAACCTGATCTTCAACTTCGACGGCACGATCCAGAGCGGCCTCGGCGACCCTCGACAGCTGCAAGTCGCGCTACGCTTGCTCTGGTGATGTCGACCATCAAAGCACCGAATCCTCTGCGTGCCGTCCTGTTCGATTGGGACGGCACGCTCGTCGATACCGCCGAGGCGAGCTTCCGCTGCTACGTGCGGATGTTCGCCTCGTTTGGCATCGAGTTCGACCGCGAGACTTACGCCCGGACTTACTCGCCGAACTGGTACCACACGTTCGAATGCGTCGGCCTCGCGCGCGAGCATTGGTCCGAGGCCGATACGCGGTGGCTCGCGCACTTCGCGACCGAGACCGTCTCGCTCCTCCCCTCCGCCCTCCCGGCCCTCGACGCGCTGCGCAGGCACGGCGTGCGACGCGGCATCGTGACCAGCGGCGGCCGCGAGCGAGTGTCGCGCGAACTCGTCGCGCACGGCGTACACGAGCACTTCGAGCACGTGGTGTTCGGCGACGACGTGCCGCATAAGAAACCGCATCCCGATCCGCTACACCTCTGCCTCTCGCGACTCGGCATCGATGCGGCGCATGCCGCGTACATCGGCGACTCGCCCGAGGATGTGCTGATGGCCCGCGCCGCCGGCGTTTACGCGATCGGCGTCCGTGGCGCGTATCCGAACGTGGCGGCGTTGGAAGCAGCCGGCGCCCACGCGATCGCGGAGGACGTGGGGGCGGCGGTGGAGATGTTGGTGGGGTGACCGCCTCATCGCGGCATCCCGAACACCACGCCCGTCTCCACCTCGCTCGCTTTCCCGTTCACGCGATATGGCTCCAATCGCCACGTGCGTAATGCGCTGAGGATCGCATCCGCTTGTTCGGGGAAGGCGCTGAGCACGTGCACGTGTTTCACGCGGCCTTTCGTGTCGACGGTGATGCGCACGGGGATCGTGTTGAAGCGATGCGTCGTGAATGCGGGGTCGGTGTGCGCGAGCAGGTGCGCGCCGGTCGCGTAGTCGCGGACGCACGGCGGGGCGCTGGGTTTCAGCGTCAGCGAAGACATCGCGCGTTCGGCGGTGTCGAGGATGGCGACGTCGGTGCCGGTCAGCGTGAACGTCAGCACGTGGCAGCGGTCGTCGGTGGCGAGCACGCGCCAATGCAGGCCGCCAACGGACGACTTGTAAGCGAAGCGGGAGAAGGGGCGGTCGGCGATCGTGAGAACCTCCGGCTCGCGTTCGATCTGGTACTTGTGCGCAGCCGCGGTGTGCATCGACGCGACGGCGTTCTTCGCATCGGCGAGAGGCCGGATGGCGAAGAAGACGTCCTGCGCCGTCACGAGCACGTTCGCCTTCACCTTCTTCTGGTCGTCGAAGAAGGCGAATTGCGTGAGGACGTAGCTGCCGGTGTCGGATGGTGGAGGGCCGGCCGGCTGTTCGATCCAGCCGGCGGGCAGCGGATAAGAGAGGCCGAAGTAGTCGTTGCGATAACGGCCGTTCGCGGCGCTGCCGTTTTCCGGCAACGG